>SOJN01000080.1 GCA_004376575.1 candidate division TA06 bacterium
GCTCTTGCTCAACCCACGATCGATCATCAATCTCAGATCTACAATCTTCAATGTAGAGGCCTCTCCCCCAGTTTTTTGCCTTTACACCCCCCCACAAAAACTGCTACATTCTTCCTGGGAGACGAGAATTGGCAAAGTCAACTACCATACCAAGTTCGAAAATGTCAGAAAGTCGAAGATCCTTCGAGTATTCGGAGGACACGGTCCCCAATCTTGGTCGACGTGCCAATCGGAAAGATCAGGGAATCCATCGACCTGCCCCGCGAATACCGCAGGGCGCTCATCACCTTTGCGTTAACCGGCACAATTGGTGTGGAGGGCGACACTGGGGGGGAAATTACCGATGCCAAGTAAAGTTAGAGCAATTGTCACGCCCGAGCTGATGGTTTGGGCTAGAGAGAAAAGGGCTAGACTTACCTTGGAGGCTGCCGCCAAAAAGATCGGAAGACCCAAAGAAGAAATAGAGGGCTGGGAGAATGGCACTCTCAAGCCAACCATGCCTCAGGCCAGGAATGCGGAGGAAGCGTACAGAGTCCCTTTGGCCTGTTTTTACATGGAAAAACCTCCCAAGGGTTTCGCAGTCTTACGAGACTTCAGGTTCCTCCCGGATGAGTACAGCCCAGAATACAGTCCTAAGCTTTCTTTGCTTGCAGAGGAAACGCAGGACCGCCAACAGTGGATGCGTGATTATCTGATTATGGAGGGAAGGAAGAGGCTGGATTTTGTCGGCTCTGCCGACGTTACAATGGAGCCACGGGACCTGGCCAAGTCCATACGGAAGACCCTCAAGACAACGCCAGACGATCAGATTTCATGCAGTAGTAGAAGCGATGCACTTAAACTGTGGATGCAGAGCGCTGAGCAAGCAGGTATCTTTGTCTCTCGCGCTCGAGACGTTTCCTGCCTGGAGGCCCGCGGATTCGCGATCTGCGATCCCTACGCTCCTATCATTTTTCTTAATACTAATGATAGCAAGGCTGCGCAGTTCTTTACGCTGGCCCATGAGCTTGTTCACATATGGATCAATCAGACTGGCGTTTCTAACCTTGAAGATATCTACTCCATGCCAGATACTGATGAAGCTCGAATCGAAATATTCTGCAACAAGGTTGCCGCCGAAGCCGTCCTTGACTCCAAGACATTCAACCATCTCTGGGCTGAAAGGTCGAAAAACCGTACGATCAATGAGCAAATTGAGGTAATTTCCGGGGTTTTCAAGGTGAGCGAGGAGGTAGTGGCGCGGCGGCTTCTTGATAAAGATGTAATCTCCCAGCATCGCTATCGTGAGTTGCGTGAATACTATCAAGAACGCTGGAAGGAAATGGAGGAAAAAAAGAAGAAAGGCTTTGCTCCCTATCACCTTAGGATGGTGGTGAAACGGGGCTACACGTTTACACAGTTGGTCCTCGGAGCTTATTACAGGGGATCTGCGGCAGCAACCGAGGCGTCGGCTTTACTGGGAGCTAAGGTCAACCATTTCAATAAAGTGGCGTATTACGCGCATCTTCCGGAACCTCCGAGCCAGAGATAATACATACTATGGAACTGTACTGTCTTGATACGAATGTTCTTATTGAGGGCTGGAATAGGTACTATTCAATAAGGATTGCACCCAATTACTGGACCACGCTTGATAGACTGGCCATGAAAAAGAGAGTGTTCTGCACAATGGAGGTTAAACGGGAGATCAAGAGAAAAGACGATACATTATATGAGTGGGTTAAGAACCGTCCGCACCTCTTCTGGGAAGTAGACCGAGAGGTTCAAAAAAACCTCAGATGCATAATGAAAGAATACCCGGCGATCGTCAGTCAATGCAGGAATCGCAATGCTGCCGATCCTTGGGTAATTGCCCATGCATTGACATTGGGAGCAATAGTTGTTACAAAAGAAGAACCTGCATCAATGAGGATTACGAAGATCAAGATTCCTCACGTTTGCGACAAGCTTGGAGTGCCGTGGATGAATGACTTTCAATTTGTGGAAGAACTAAAGATTCGACTCACCTGATTATATGGTTACGGACACACCTGGGTGCTTGACTTTTGGCACGGTCCTATAGTTGTCGGAACTTGAGTCTGAATGACAACGTAGAAGGAATTGCCTGACGCCGAACTTGTGATAACGAGATGAGAGGATTATGAAATCTGTCGATGAGAAACGCCTATCGCGCAACGAGCGCAAGATCAGCGAGTGGTTAGAACTCTCTTCAGTCTCAGAATTGCCCGAGTTCCCATTCAGTTCTCTTGAAGAAATCAAATGCGCCAAGCAATCAGGGGATATCTCTTTTGCCGCTGTATATAGATGGAACCTCATCGGAGTGCTGGGGACTCGTGCTGACACTATCATCAGTTACCTCGGGAGTTTGGTTCCCCTTCTGATCAGCATTACCTTCATTGTCGTATCCTTCATAGCATCCAATCTCTATTACCTTGTTGGGACCCTTTCCACGGCTTTTGGCTTGGCACTTACAAGCTCATATATAAGAGGATGTGTCTATACGCTATTAGGCCTCTGTTGGATACCTGGTATCTACTTCGCATTCAGGAATCCGGCCTTGAGCTGGGTGATAGGTGGTTTCTATGCAGGATACATCTCCGGAGGTATGATCAGGTGGCGTTTTGGGAGACTGGTTGAAACACGTGCGTTGCAGTCCGAGGTATTCTTCTGCTACCTCTACCTTAACAAGGTTCTGATCATCAAAGACAACAAAACAGGCATGCTCATATAGCAGGTCTTTGGCATGGGGTCAAGAAATAGTCTTCTTGGAGACGGTGTATGACATTTCATTTTCAAAGACGATATTCTCGTCACTTCCCACGAGCGGTTCCATCCCAGGTCCTGAGACTTCTGGAAGAGGCTGTACTTACATAAGTAATCCTAGGCCTTCGGTGAAAATCGTCTTGAGGGTTTCCTCGTGTAAGATTGACTGCTCCCCGCTTCTGACTCTTCTTGCTGCCTCTACATACTTTCCCTTCGAGCTCGCAGACAGCCCGACATAGTCCTCAATCTCGCCGTGGGGGAGCACCCAAATTCTGCTGTTTTTCAGTTCCTTAAGAATGATTTCCCTTTCCTCCTGAAAGTCCTGGTCTATGATTTCTGCGGCCCTACGCTTCTTGCCTCTCTTAATACTCTTTTGCCCAGCATTTGTTTCAACAATTCCTTCCGCGCCCGCTTTTTCCCAGAAGCCCTCAAGAAACTTGGAGTATTCGCCCCCCTTGCACACCACTCCAGCACCACGCCAGAGGAAATCGACATCTGTGACGCAGATCGCCTCTAGTCCAAGGTCCTCTAGCATTCTAGTGCAGTCAAGGGAGACATCCTTGGACTCGCTATCGATTATTGCCAGACCAAGAGAATCAAGGGATTTTTCCGCCCACTTCTCAACGATTGCTTCGTATAAAATCACGTCTGATGGACCTTCTACGACTGCAACCTTGTCGGCAAAGAGGAATTTGGAACTCCTCTGATACTGCAGCAGGTCTCGAACTCTCCTCTCGTTAGTTTTGAATAGGTCTCCACTATGAGCAGTCAGCTTAGTGGTTTTCGCTTTTCCGGTTTTTGCCGAGGACTTCCTTACCAAGATGACATCCGGAAGTGTCTGCCTGCTAACCATACTTGGAGAGTGGGTCGCAAGCGCGACTTGATTTGATTTCGAGATATCCTCCAGTGCATCGCGCATAGTCCCCAATACCGTGGGATGAAGGAATATTTCCGGCTCCTCGATGAGAAGCAAGAATGGTCTCTTGAGTCCACTCTCACTCTTCTGGTCCTCGCGCAGTTGTTCCGCCAGGCTACGCAATAAAGCCACATACAGCGCTCTCTGGACGCCTTCTCCCTTTCCTTCCGTAGGCGTCCAGGTGCCGCCGTCAAAAAGTTCCAGTCGCGAGCTTGCCATCAGTCCAGACACCTCTGGGAAGTCTATCTTAATCCGAACATCTACATCTCCAAATACACGCTGCAGGTTCGCACGGATTCTTCTTTCAATGTCTTTAATGCCCTGAGCTCTCTGATCGACTTGCTTGGTTTTGCCGTTATCTGTAATGATTTCGGCCACATTGAGAAGATGATTTGCCTGCTCATAGGCTTCGGCCAACTCTTTGGATACTTCTTCTTGAACTCTCGCTAGAACCTGTTTTATCAGCTTCCCAAGGGTTGCGGAGGACTTCCCCTGCGCCTCGGCGCTGGGGTCTTGAAAAGCCTCAATGAAGATGACTTGTGGCAGAAGTTGTTTTAGGGCTGCATCTATGCCAGTCTTCAGTCCATAGGCGCCTTCGTTCAAATCGAAAACTTCCAGCTTTCCAGCAGAACCAGTTGGGTCAACTTTCCTACGAACTCTGAGACGCCCGTCTTTGATGTCCGATTCAATCTTTGCCCGGTGGGCCTTGGAACTCAAATCCAGAAAATGATCGACATTCTCTATTTTGGCTTCGAATTCGATGCTAGTATCCGTTGCATAGAAGTCCTCCTGTGAGAAATCCTTGCTTGTACCCTCAAGCAGAAGCCTAAGTGCACACAGAACATTTGATTTCCCGACATTATTCTTGCCTATCAGAACGGAGAACGGCTCGAAGGAAAATTCTTCCTTCTCTATCGACTTGAAGTTTTTTACCGACATCTCGCTTATATACATGACCTTGGTTCCACTATCCTGCATTTCTCCCCCTCTTTCTGACAGGCTTCCCAAGGGTCAGAGGCCGGCTCCCTTCGGTTCGGCGTCAACAAACCAGGATGTCGCTCAGGAGCTTGGCTTCACATTTACCATGCTCGTCGCGCTACCGTGTTAAGTCTTTCTCCTCGCTGAGTTTTTCATACAACACCTTGGTACCAAGGGTTGCCAATTCAAGTCGCTCTTCCAGTACATGCGGAAAGACTTCATTTACTTGGTCTTCCAGGGAACCTATGGAATGCTGCTTGAGAAATGAGATCGGCCATTTCCCCGGACTCAATTCGTCGGCTTTGGCAAGAACCCAGAGGCAGTCCAAATCCGGATAGGACAGAACGGCGATTATCGAACTGTCGAGATACTCCTTGACACCTTCTAGGTCATCATCTTTGATTGCTGCTTCGGCGCTCGATTGAGTCTTAACCTCAATTGCAAGCTTTTCGTCGCCCCCGATAGCAACCATATCAGGTCTGCCAGACAGCTGGAATATCTGAATCTTGAAGCCTAGTCTGAGGAGACAGAAGCCAAGTAGGATTTGACATATCTTTCCGAATTCCTGGGCGCCATGTCTCGCCCACAGCTTTTCCAACTGAGAGTAAACCTTGGTTCTCACTCTTTCACCCTATTGCCTTCTCCCTTACATCTTGACTATGGGGCCCTCCTTGCTCCAGCCTTCATATTTGAGGACGACATATCCGCCTTTGGGGGAAAAAGCAGTCTCGACTTCGTTTCTTAATTCTGAGTCCTGTGTGGAAATTATTACTTGATGTTGGTTGGATACGTCTTCTAACACTTTCACTAGAGATCGCTTATGCTCTGTATCAAGGCTCTGAGAGGGGTCATCCAGTATGATGAAGTTGGTCTTACGGTCCAAGATTGAGGCAAGAGAAAGGAAAACCGAGAGAGCAGCGCAGTTCATCTGACCTGCACTGAACCGTGTACTTATAAGAGTCTGCTTTTTGTCCTTGATATTGAGTGCTCTGATGTTGTAGGTGTTTTTTTGAACTCCGCGAACATTGCGCTGGTCTGCGTCTATTCGTATAGCGCTGTAATAGGGATGATTACAAAGAGTATTGTAGTAGCTGGACATTTTCTTTTTTCCTTTATCAATAAACTCACGAGCAAGATTGGTCTGTGTCGTTGCCAGAGCATCCGAAATCTTTTTCAGGCGCTTGTGGAGCGAAGCTATCTCGGTAATCTGTCCTTTAAGTGTCCTTATCTGGGAGTCTTCCTTGGCGAAGGTTGCCCTAATTTTTTCGTATTCTGAATCCTTTTCAAGCACGCGTAAAATGACTCTGCATTGGTCCACGGATTCTTCAATTCCCTGAAGGGTCTCATTCTTTTTGCTAAGAGTTTTTTCTGCTTTCGTCGCCTTATCCTTCAGCTCAGCTATCTTTCTATGCGCCTCCCCGATGAGACTGGAAGCTTCCTTGGACTTTGATTGGAGGATCTTCGCCAGGGAGTCAATTACCTTGTCTTTTGCCTCTTTGGCCTCCTGGACAACCTCGATTGCCTTAGATATGGTTCTCCTGTGGTCTCGAGATTGCATCAAGTCTTCCCTTATTTTGTTCCGTTCTTTATCGATTTCCGAAAGCCTTCTCTTGAGACCCACGCTGACCTTCTTTTCCAGCCTCGTGCGGACATCGTGGGCGTCTATTCTGCCATCGCAGAGCGGGCAGTTCTTCGGCTTTAGCTTGGAAAGTATCTCTATTCCGTCCGCTACGAGCCTAGAAGTGCTGTCCACGGCTTCTCTCTCACTTCTCAGCTTGTTTTCCTTGTTCTTGAACTTGATCTCACTCTTTTCTATCTCCTCTATTGTACCCCATTTTTTCTCCATTGCCCTGTGTTCGTTTGTAGCCCCCTTCAGTTCGGAAACAGCCGTTTTCAATTGCCCCTCCCCACTTGCCAGTTTCCGTAAGTCTCTTTGGAGTTTGTCGAGCCTTGATGTGGCTGCAATCTGTGTTCTGCACCTGTTGACCGCAGTCTTGACTTTCCTTAGGCCTTTGGAAATATCTTCCTCAGTGGACACCTCCAAGAATGGAGGTTCTTGTATGCCACAGTCTTCAGCTGCACCTAGTGTGTCGCTTTTGATCCCTTTGAACCTTCTGAGACATTCCTCAAGCTTGAAGTCCTTCCTCTTCAAGCCCAGGTCGAATGCTTCCTTCCTCGCTTTTGCTATCTCTATCTCTGCCTGCTGAGTCGCACCCTTTATCCTTTCTTCCAATTTCTCCTTCTCGTCCACAAGGGTGTCGTGTTCGTCTCGGACCTTTGTGATCGGTATTGCTGACATCAACTCTCTCGTCTTCTCGAGTCCAAAAAGTCTATCTAGAGCTGAGTCCCTCTCCTCCGGATTCTCCGTTAGCATCGCTCTCACTGCTTCTTGATGTAGGAACACCGACCGATGGAAATCCTCGAAAGTACCGAATATCGAGTGGATACGATTTGCAGCGTCATCACCCACTAGTTCTTCTTCGGGACTTGTGAAAAGCAAATCAGAGCTTCTTTTCTTAGCGTGTTTCTCCCTGCAAATGGTGTATTCTGCATCGCCGTCTTTCAATTTGAGTGTGACCCTCGCCGTTTGATCTATCTTGTTCGCATTGACGAACTCTGCCTGTGTGCGACTTTCAGAACACTTTATGTGAGCAATGCTCCCAAACAGTGCCCACTCTATTGCACATAGAGTGCTGGATTTGCCTGTTCCTATCGGACCCGTCAGGAGGGCATGCGAACTCGCGAAGTCCATCGTCTGAGGACCATTGAACCCTCTCAGCCCTTCTATGGCAATACTGTCTATTACAAAACCTGTCGGCATCGGTTCACCTCCTGGTTCTGGTTTTTCTCTTCTTGGGCATTGCTTTCTTTGTTTCTCTAATTTGCTTCCTGGCAACGCTCTTGATGTTGTTTGCCATTTTACTAATGCCCTCACGTACTACGTCTGGCCCTCCCACTTCAAACCACTCAGTCATTTTCCCCCAGAGCTCAATTGTTTTCGAGTCAGCACCGGTCTCTTTGAGGTGTTTTGTCACCATGTCCTCTAGTGTCACCATGCTTCTCACCTCCTCGGCACATCAATACCTACCGTGCTTGAACACCTTCATATTGCTTCTCACACTCTCTGCCACAGCACCAGACAGGCACGCGTGGCAGCTGAACCTTGGCTCGGTGTTTAACACTATGACAGTTCTATTCCGGTTTGCGCATTCCACCGTTTGCCCTTCTGTAAAACCCAGCAACGGAAGAGAGCTTCTACCGAGAAAGTACAATTACCTTTTCAGTTTCAACAGAACCCTCAACCGCAACGCGACAGACATATGAGCCTGATGGGAGATTGCCAGCGTTCCAGATCTCGCTGTAAATGCCCGAGGCCATGTGTTCGTCCATGAGGGTAGTCACGAGCCTGCCGGAGACATCGTAGACACTCATATTGACATACGCCGAAGTTGGTAATTGATACTGAATTCTTGCGGTTCCAGAACAAGGGTTGGGATAAATCAGGAGGTGGGGCTTCGCGTCATGGCCTAGTATTGTGGCTTCATTCTCTTCTTCAACCCCCACCCTGCCGAGGGCATCCGTTTTTATGACCAGAAGGTCTTTATCGACTGGGCCGCGCGAGATCAATCCAGTGATGACGTATCCGCCGTCTTCCGTCTGCTGGACCGAGTTACCCCACATACCGTCAAAGACTCTCACCAACTGCGTCTCGCCGTCCGTATCGACTTTCAGAAGGAACACATTCTTGGATGATCCACGGATTCCAGTCGCTACTACGCCTCCATCGTCTGTAACCCATACAGAATATATAGCCCTAAATTCAAGTACACCGTACTCCTTAGACCATATGAATCCACCTAGGGAGTCACGTTTCTCCAGAGTCGCAGTTCCACCCCAAACAATCTCCAGCTCTCCGCCGAGAATATAACTCCCATCTTCAGTCTCTTGGACAGCGTAGCCTGCGTCATATCCGTCAAGACCAATCGTTTCCGTCCAACTGACATTCCCATTTGAATCTGTCTTCACAAGCCACTGATCTAGGTCACCCCAGACACTGTATGACCGCGTCATTCCAAACATGATGTATCCGCCATCCCTTGTTTGCTGTACACACCGTGACTCCTCAAATGCTGTGTCGCCATAGGTTCTTGCCCACATGCTGTCGCCGCCCGCGTCTGTCTTAAGCAACCAGATGTCTGCTTCTCCTGCACCATAGGAATATGTTCTGGATATCGTGATGAATCCACCGTCCGTTGTTTTTTGAATGCAGAATCCTTGTTCCCATGAATCCCCACCATGTTTCTTCTCCCACGTGATTTCGCCCAGTGTATCCGCTTTTATGACCCACAAATCTGCGCTGGTGCCACCGAACGTCTCGTTCATGCCAGCAATGATGTACCCTCCGTCCTCAGTCTGTTCTACCCAGTAACCCCAGTCGCGACCGGAGTCTCCGTAGGTCTGGCTCCACAGTTCGTTGCCGAAAGCGTCTAGCCTCAATAGCCAAACATCTCCTTTATCGTGGGATTCTGTTCTAGCGCTTGTTCCCACGACTATATATCCACCATCTGAAGTCTGTCGCACACAGTAGCCCTCGTCTAGAGAATCGCCTCCGAAGGTCCTTATCCAGGAAATGGCTGAGTCGCCTCGTTCAGCAGTGCAAAAGACAGCAATCAGTGCCGCCGCCAAGGCGTAGACAATTAGCCCCCTCATTCCGTCCTCCAGTTTTTGTTTTTGTGGGCGCATGGGCGCCCTCCAATTTCTTTGCCAAAACTCAACTGAGTGTAGCAGGAAACACCCGATACGTCAAGAGGCTGTCCACAACTACATCACCACATCCCCACCATTCCCCAACCCCCCTACCTTCTTACATGCGCATGTTCACATTTGCGCAATTGCGCAAATGCGAGAATCCGCGACCGGAGATTCTGGTACTTGACTGAAGCCCCTCCGTCTGCTACGCTAGTGTCGCAGTGGCCTCTCTCATTCCCGCCGATTCAAAGAGGTCTCAATGGAAGATCTAAGAAGGGCTTTCAATGCCCTCGGAAATAGAAGGCGTCTCAAGATTCTCGTGTCACTTCTGGAATCAGGTGGGGCCACAGTCGGCGAGATCGCCCAAAGACACAGGATCCATATTACCAGCCCCTCCAGGCACCTGACGAAGCTTGAGTCCGCCGGCCTCCTAAGAACCCGGCAGCGCGCACAGTACGTCTACTATTCACCTGACACGTCCAGCAAGTCATCTACGATCCGAACCATCCTCGACCTGATCCGAAACTCACCCAAGCGCCGTATCAAATAATGTGCTTACTTGCGCATTTGCGCAAATGCGCGAATGTGCAAAAAGAATTCCGGCAGGGTCAAGGGATGGAGGGGACACACCTCGGTGCTTGACATTTTGACCCGACTACGTCTCCCTTGACTCCGTCGGGCTTCGCATTTTTCTTGTGGTTTGCGTGCATGGGCGCCCTCCAGTTTCTTTGCCAAAGCTTGCCTGAGTGTAGCAGACAACCCCTCGCCCGTCAACCCCCACGGTTGAAGGATATGAAAAGAACGAAAACCTTGGACTGCCCCACACTTTCAGCCGAACACGTTGATATGTTGACACCCTTCGGCTTTGCTCAGGATCCCAACTATTTAAGTGCCCATATTTCGGTTAATTGTGCACATGTCGATGACTTCAGAATGCATCTAGTGTGATACCTCAACAGCCCACTATCCTCCGTTGGTGGTATCGAGAAGCCACTGCTTCAATTCGTCATAGCCCCAAACATGTCTTTGTTTCCATCCGAAAGGAACCAACAACCGCATCATGTCGCGCTGCCTTAAATCGGATGAAACAAAGGCATCGCCGGCAGCTAGATAAACAGCCTGTGCTGTATCGATACCTCCAGGGGTTCGTCTCTTGCTGAAATGGTGACTCCTCACGGACCGCACATAGAAACCGTAAGTCATCCCGACCCAAAAGAAACGCCAAGTCTCCAGCTGTTCCATAGCCTCGTAGGTTGATGCTCTTGTCACCGACTCTACGGCCTGATTGATGACCGTTCCACAGGTGAATTCGGCGACAAAGTCCCTGCGACTGCACAAATATCGGACTAGTTTTGCAAATCCACTTGTGATTACATCCCGGTCTGCTTTAGAGAGTCCGGCTATGAACTGTTGGACATGGGGCCGGCCCTGTTCATGGATATCGTCATACCATTTTTGATGTTGTTTCCTCCACCCGTCAACTGTTGAATAGAAACTCTCTGCGGCTTGGTCGGGATGGTAAAGAGCGTGTGACACCGCACCCCATTCAGGTCCGATAGTCGGATCTACATCTCTAGACCCACCTTGGAGAGCAACCAGGGACCTGTCCAGGATCTCTTTCGGCATAGCAAGCAGCTTATAGCCGGAGAGAAGCTTTCTGGCAAGGTTGATGAGCCCGGTCCTTCTCTCTCTGCAGGGAGTGGACGCCAGCTCAAGAAACGTATATAGACTCAGGCGAACATGTGACTCGCCGACGAGCCTTATAGTTAGCGCACCACACTGCGGATCATCGTACAACGAGTTTATTGTTGAAGTATCAAAGTATAGCGCGGATACTACAAATGATTCGGACTCTTGACGCTCTACCAAAGTTAGGTCCACCTAGTTGAACTTCATAGAGATGAGAATGACCTCGCCCGTTCTGACGTCTGCCGACTCCCTACTGAGGCCATAAGACTTTCTTTGCTGTATCGCTTGCAACATCGACCAGAATCTCCTTGAAAGCCTCCGCAACGGGTTTACCTGCTTTGCTCACTATCTTCTTGAATCGTGTGACTGCCACCGTGGTCGACGGACTGTCCTTCACTATCTCATCTATGCTTTTTGTCAGCTTTTCCTTCTCTTCATCAGAGATCCCATCTAGCTCTCCGGCAAGCTGGTGGGCAGCCTCGATACGCGCCTGAGTCCAGGGATATGGTTTCCCGCAATATATGCAGAAGGCAGGAGCCCTTCTTGTAGTAGTATAAGATGTGATCAGTCCACCGCGTATCTCACCTCCGCATAACGGACATGTTGTAATCGCAGCAGCTCCACACTTGTCGCAGAAGTCCTTGCTGCGCTCCGGCGAGGTCTTGGTAAACCCATTGACGACATGACCATTCTCACAGATCTGAGCCACGTCAAATTGAAACTTCTGCATCATGCCTCCTCATACTTGGGGACGGTGCTTGACCCCCTCCTTCGCTCTTACGAGCTTCGAATACTCCCCTCGATACACTCGGGATTTCACGAAGGATTTTCAGCATTCTGACATTCTTGTTGTGCTTTGGGTGCATGGGCGCCCTCCAATTTCTTTGCCAAAACTGTCCTGAGTGTAGCAGACAAGGCTTCTGAGGTCAAGGAAGTCAACAAAAATGACATCTAATCTGTGCCAATTCTTGACCAAGAGCGGGCAGAGCTGGCATAATCATGGCGGTACAGAACAAAGCTGAAACCCCAGTGCGGCTCTTTGTTGGAAAGTCGTCCACCGTCCACAAGGTTCTTGGTATTCACCTCCGTTAATAGAAAATTCACTCCCTTGCGTAACACACCAAGCGGTCCTCGAACTTAAAGGCTATCTGGCCAGCACTTGGGGAGATCGCACAAAGCGCCGGGAGGGGAGTTATCCCGAAACCTGCACCTTCGAATGTTTTGCTCCAAACCAGGTCACCTGCAAGCACGCCAAAAACTGAAACCCGGGCATGTTGGTGGCTGTGGCGCACTGTCATGTGAGTTTCAACTACAAGCCAGGATCCATCGTCTGACATCAGGATTTTCGCAGGTCGATATTCGAATTTTCTGCGAAAGATACTCCTGCCGCTTGCCGTCTCGTATACCTTTACGTTCCGCTCTACCGCGTTGGAAAGAGCAACAAAACGAGCGTTTTTTGAGAAACTCGACCGATGAAACAGCATCGGTTCGCTCAATCGGATTTCCTTGCCGCCCACGTCAAACAAAGAGGCAGATACACCTTCTATCGGCCCCCTAGGTGCCCTCATTCTTCTACCTGAGGCAACAAGGTATTCTCCTTTGGACGAGATATCTATGCTTACGCCAATTTGCGCGCCCGTCGGCTCCTGCTTCCACAATTCACGGCCGGACCTGTCATAGAGGGCAACCCACAGAATTCGATCGACAGCGTCGCCCGAGGATTGTCCTTCTCCCATAGGTTCGCCGAACATCGCCGCAAAATACTCACCGTCGTCGCTAAACCGCCCTGCAGGTTGCAAGGGTGCGTAAGCGATATCTCTTTGATTCTCGCCACGAAGGAAGCGAATGCCGCCAAATCGAGAGCGCATAAAGGCAATTGAGCCATCTCGGTCAGAGACTTGAAAATTGGGTGACTCATCATAGGCCAGAATGGGTTTGACGGTTCGCCAGACTTCTTCGCCCCGATCATTAAAGATCCTAAGCTCCCGCTCAACAATTTCATGGTTCTGTGTTTGAGTTAGTACGCGAAACACAGCCACGTACTTTCCGGATCTTGATAGGAATACTTGTGCGTCTATGCGAATCCTCTCAACGACTGGGGCTCCGGGCTCGTTCGCCTCGACCATATCTCGTGTATATAACAAATCTAGCGAGTTAATAACACTACCCAGACTACTCAAAAACAGAAGCTTATCCTCTAGCACGACAATCCTTGGGTAGATGTTTCCGCCTTGGGAGCCGAAAATGGCACTTTTAATCTCGTTCTCATATTGTTTTTCCCAAAGCACTTGATATGTTACGGCGCGTTTAGCTTGAGAGAGGGCCGTGCCCGGAGCAATTAGTGCTAGAGTGCCTATCAAGCAGAAGTAAGCCGTAAATTGACACAGGCTTTTTCTTCGATCTGCCATTTCTAGCCTTTCCTTTTTCAAATGTTATCGGATTAGCTCCAGGCGCCTTCTCTCCTGAAGCTCCCCAATTCTTAAAACACAGAAATAGACACCACTCGGTAATTTGTTGCCAGCTCGATCTGTTCCATCCCAATGAGTTTCATAGACTCCAACTTGACACTTGGACCTCAGCAAGTTTGCGACATGCCGACCGGTTATGCTGTATACGTCCAATGACATTGATCCGACGGCCGTAGATGGGCATCTCTTGATTTCACAGGGAATTATCGTTACTGAGCGAAACGGATTGGGTTGATTCTGCTTGAGCCTTAACACCAGACGCGCACTCTCATGTCCCTCCATGCTCTCATCTATCCCAGTCACAGCACAATCTTCCCTCACATTGAGAACAGCTGGAGGTATCACATCCTCTACCAGACATACTCCCCCACTCACTGGCCAGGTTACCTCGACATCAAAAGTATCCCCGGCGGGGACCCCGAACTCCGCCTCCAATGAGTTCATCGAGCAATAGCCACTCCCTGCACTGACTTCTCTGAAACCTCTGAGGTTGGTTGTCCCTGCATCGTATATCTTAACCTTTGCTCCTATGCCATCTTTGTTGCTGTACCCGGGTGGACCCAGGCCTTCAAGTCTAACCTTTATGTAGTCCCCATCATCCTCATCGTTTCGGCAGAGCTTGTTCTGTCCTCTGTTGGCGACCGCCAGGTCCAGATCGCCGTCGTTATCATAGTCTCCCCAGGCAAGAGCATAAGTCTCGGCATCACCGCCAACGGGAATAACTCCTGGGGGAATGAAGTCTGTTCCATGATTTACGTATATCTTGTTTCCACTGGTTAGGCTTGAGACCGCAAGATCCAAATCGCCATCGTTATCGTAGTCTCCCCAGGCGAGATCAAAACCCACCCCTGTTCCAAAGCGCAAGAGTTCAGTGAAAATGTCCCCGCCCACATTCCGGTACAACCTGTTCTGTTCGCCATAATTGATGACCGCAAGATCCAGATCACCGTCGTTATCATAATCGCCCCACGCAAGACCTCTGGAGTTTCCCGAACCAAATCTGTCGAGCTCAATGAAGTTTCCTGAGCCGTCGTTCTTGAACAACTTGCTTGGTTGTGAGTTACCGTTCGCCACTGCCAGGTCCAGGTCACCGTCGTCATCGTAGTCTGCCCAAGCAACACTGTAGGTTCCCCAACCCGAAAAATTGCTTAATTCTGCGAAAGTCCCGTCTCCAAGATTCTCGACCAGTATGTTCGGACCACCGTTTCCAAGGGCAAGGTCCAGGTCCCCGTCATTGTCATAGTCGCCCCAGGCCAAGGAGAGTGTCCGGAAGGCTTCTCCAAAAGTGTCGACTTCGGCAAAAATGTCGCCCCCATCGTTCCTAAAGAGTATGGTGCGCCTTTCATTCTGTGATGCTGCCACATCCAGATCACCATCATTGTCAAAATCTCCCCAGGCTAGCCCCCCGAACCCTTTCCCAGCAGCATTCAATCCAAGGAAGACTTCCGCTCCATCGTTTCTGTAGAGTCTGTTCTGTTCATTCAAATTGGAAATCGCCAGATCCAAGTCGCCGTCGGCATCATAGTCCCCCCACGCCGCGCCGGAACTGACGCCGGACCCAAATTGATCGAATCCAGTGAAGCCTGCAAAGGAAGGGGTTACTAACCCTAGAAGAACTGCGACTATTGTAGAATTGACTCGCCCGTGTATCACTTCAACCCTCAGCTTCTGGAGGGATTTGGGGATGGTGCCCCTTTACAACTTAGAACACAGATCTCAGAACGCAGAACTTTAAGCGATGCCACCATCACTTCCAAGATCAAACCCTGGAGGCGGTGTTTGACATTTTTCTTTTGCTCTGGGCGCATGGGCGCCCTCCAATTTCTTTGCCAAAACTCAACTGAGTGTAGCAGGAAACACCCGATACGTCAAGGGGCTGTCCACATGTAGTTTTGCATTTGAAATGACCTAGTTTTTTGACATTTGAACTGTCCGCTTCATGTAAGCTACCTTCGACGAGGTTTGTCCAGCAAGACTTTGTCAGAGAGAACTTCGGCGTGGAGTCCATCGACGAACTGAATCGGAGGTTCGTTCGCTGGCAAAGGTGGTTTAACTACCAGTTCCATTCTAATGTCCCGGGAATGGCTCAGCGGACCCCTGGCGAAGCTTACCATCCCTTCAGGAGAAGAAGAAGCCCAAGAGAGCTGAGAACGATGCTCGTGATCGAGGACAGAAGAAAGGTGATGCGAGATTCGAGAATCTCTCTTTACGAGCATCGCTATCGAGTACCGCCTGGGTATATCGGCTGTCGTATATGGGTGAAAATCATCGGAGACAAAATCATCTTCGAGGCAATGAACAGGGTCATCTGGAAACAGAGGCTGAGGCTCTGATCCCGCCCCTCCAAAGGATGAAGTTGGGACAATTCAAACGCAAGAAAACCGGACAAATCAAATGCAAAGTTACATCCACAAGTACATCACCAAATCCCCACCATCCCCCAACCACCTTCTTATATGCGCATGTTCACATTTGCGCAATTGCGCAAATGCGAGAATCCGCGACCGGAGATTCTGGTACTTGACTGAAGCCCCTCCGTCTGCTACGCTAGTGTCGCAGTGGCCTCTCTCATTCCCGCCGATTCAAAGAGGTCTCAATGGAAGATCTAAGAAGGGCTTTCAATGCCCTCGGAAATAGAAGGCGTCTCAAGATTCTCGTGTCACTTCTGGAATCAGGTGGGGCCACAGTCGGCGAGATCGCCCAAAGACACAGGATCCATATTACCAGCCCCTCCAGGCACCTGACGAAGCTTGAGTCCGCCGGCCTCCTAAGAACCCGGCAGCGCGCACAGTACGTCTACTATTCACCTGACACGTCCAGCAAGTCATCTACGATCCGAACCATCCTCGACCTGATCCGAAACTCACCCAAGCGCCGTATCAAATAATGTGCTTACTTGCGCATTTGCGCAAATGCGGGAATGTGCAAAAAGCATTCCGGTAGGGTCAAGGGATGGAGGGGACACACCTCGGTGCTTGACCCCCTCCTTCGCTCTTACGAGCTTAGAATACTCCGCTCGACTTCTCTCGGGAGGCCGTGAAACGGCCCGGGCAGGCGGGATTTCACGATGGATCTACGACTTGACCCTCCGAGTACTCGAAGGATTTTCAGCATTTTGACATTTCTGACCGCACCTAGTTGTATGCCAACTACCAGGCAAGTAACTGTATGGAGACAGTCCTACCGATGGCTGGATTCGGTCAGAGGTTATCCTGGTCCTTTTGCCAGATCGTCAGTCTTCCTTCTTCGTCGTGAATCTTTATCCAGCCCAACGGAGGCATCTTGCTGTCGTCACCTAGGGAGTCCTCCTGCCAACCCTGTCTTATCTTCACGAAGTCACCCTTCTGTTCAATGATCCTGAACGTCTTGTATTTGTAGTCATCCTTCTTAATGACGGTTGCCTCTGCGTCTTCCTTGGGCTGGGCATAGATCTTTCGTGTTCCGTCTTTTGAGCCGAAGAAGACGTCACTAACAAACCAACTAGGCGTCCCTATGGAGTCCAGCATGGCAACGTACGTGAAGAAATCCCGTTCCAGTTCTTCCAACTTGACCCATGTTCTAGAATTCTCGATCTGCTTGTACACTATCCGCAAGTAATCACCGGACCTACCCACAATGGGAAACCTGTAGCTCGCCACGTGCACTTCGATGAATTCAGGGTGGTATCCGAAATTGCTGACTGGTACCGTCCCGGCAAGCACATGAATGGGATTTGCGCGCGTGAACTTGCCGAGCGCTTTGTTGTAGGCCTTCATCTGAGCTTTTCCTGGCTCACGTGACGTAATCGTCAGAATACCCACAGCATCCTTCAGAACGTTTCCTGAGATGCTATCATACGGCACATGGTAGAGCTCGAAAGGTGCACCAGCAAAAGCAGCACTAGAAAACGAACAGACTGCAAAGCCAAGTGCAAAAGCGATATATCGGTTCATCCTCGAATAGTCCTTTGGCAAATTGTTTGGGTGCATGGGCGCCCTCCAGTTTCTTTGCCAAAACCCAGCCGAGTGTAGCAGAGAACACCCGATACGTCAAGGGGCTGTCCACAAGTACATCACCAAATCCCCACCATGTCTCAACCAACCCACGCTCTCACATGCGCATGTTCACATTTGCGCAATTGCGCAAATGCGCACATATGCACGCATTGGTCGATTCCGCCTTTTCGAGAAGCCGAAAAAGGCAAAAGTCGAATATCTCCTCAGCCGAACATGTTGACAATTGTGCACATGTCGTCATGTCGCTATTTTTACCAAGGGACTGTGCTTGAGCGCCGAGCATACCGAGGGGTACCTCGATTCAGTGGGTACTAATGGGACCTTGGGCGTTGAGTCCCGAGTCTGTCGGGGGACAAAGGTGATGTCTACAGTCCTTTCACTTTCGCCATGCCATCGGGGAATCTGGGTCTTCTCCGCGCTGGCGCATTTTGTATTCTTCTACGAACTGCGCTGCTGCGCTTCTCTGCCTTTCTGTCAGTTTCGCGCTATCCCTTAGACGTCTTACCCTATCAATAATCTCATCAGGATCAAACAGATGTTCAAACCACTTCGGGTCAAGCCGATAATGCTCTGTACCAGCCACGTCTGAGACGGACTGCCGGAAGCTTTTCTGTAGAAAACGCTCCAGGAGTATGACAAGGCCTGAATCATCCTTGATGACTCCATTGACCCAGGATTTGACTTCATCTATGGCATCCCAGTTTTTCCACATTGACAGAACTCGTGGCAATGCTGGCGCCTGCAAAAGTGTCTCCCCGGAGGCAGCCTGTCGTATCTTTTCGACAGCCACATTTTCAAGTTCTTTGAGATGTGCCTCAGTAACGAACCTTTTTTCCTCCTGATACGGCTCCTTCACGCCGTATTTTCCGTGTTCTTGGCCCAAGGTCGCAACCTCATCGACAATTGTGGAAATGGCGCCACCATTTGACATCCCCTCCCTCAGTATCTTGAATCTAGCTGGCTCATCCAGTCTCCGTAGCAGTTGTCTCAGAACACGTCCTATGTTAATCCCGACCCCGAGATCGAACATACTACTCCGTTCCCCTTCAGCAGCCACCAGATTGTCCCCCACTTCGAATAAGGCCTTTGCGATCTCGGGAATATGGTCAGGCGGGATTGCCTCTGCTGTGTAGTCTTCTAGTCGATTCAAAAATGCCCTAGCCTTCGTTCTCCCACCAGGGTATTTGTGCCCTGCAAGGTCCACCAGAGTATTCCCCAACGCTTCCGCATCTCCTGTATGTGCCAACAAAATCTCCATCTCGAGGTTAGAGATGCCAGTCTCCGGCACACTAAGGCGGAAATAGACCGAGAAGACATCTGCGCTGCACACGCGGAGTTCTTTGCGCCATGTGGACTCCCAATCAGATCCATAGTGCATGTTCGACCAGACTGCCTCCAGCTTCGGAAACACCTCCATTATGAGCTGCTTGATAGACTCTTGGTCAGTTTCAGCGATCTTCTTTAGCCACGATTCGTGGAAGGGCTTGAGCTCATCATCCAAAGACCCCCCACTAATCCCGTCGGAGCTCGGTCCAACAAATGCTTCAGGATTCCTCCGGATGATGTCGTATACGAAAGGACAGAAAACGCGCAGAGCCTCCACAGCAACAAAGTCAACGGGATTTACTTCTCCTCTGACAGGTGCGTACGAAACAGTTAAAGCATTGGACAGACGGACAACGTCCCTTGGGGTGTTTATGAAATGGTCAATTCCTTTTTTGTAGACATTGGCGAAGCGTGTACGATCAAACAACTCTTCATCAGTGCCAGCGGACACGGCATCAAGTCTCTCGAACAAGAGTTCTACGAGCGAGAACTTTTCGGGAAGAGGGAGTTCAAATGGTACTTGGACAATTTTCTCTAGATAGGCCTCGCCAGACATCCCCTGAATGGGCTGTAGGGCCTCTACAACAACCTTCCGGTCAAATACGAGAAGATAGATAACATTAGGAAAATCGGCAACTGACTTGATTACACGAAAGAGACTCCTTATTTCTTCTGCGGCAAGTCTGTCTATGTCGTCCATCACGACTAGTATTCGGTTCTTCTGATTCCTGAGCAAGCCGGAGATCCTAGACTTCACTTCGGGGACATCTCTCTCCTTGGGGCGTACTCTTCGGGCAAACAATTTGGCCCCAGCTGTGTACGGGGTCGGAATCACAGAAACCAGCTCAGCGAAGTCGGCAATTCCGACTCTGATTCCATCCCATATGTCCCCTCGGCTCCGGAGCACAGCCTGCAGTTGCACAAAGAAGCGCCTTGTGAGATCCTCATGGCCGGAAAACCACCAAGGGTTAAATCTCACGACGACTGGCTGTTCGGATTCAGACATCTGCTGCAGATAGTGAACCACGAAGTTCAGCAGCGTTGATTTACCTGAACCCCACGGCCCGTAGACGGCCATAACAAGACCCTCAGTGGGTGCCATTCTGCAAATTGACTCTGCAAGATGCTTCGCGAACGGAGCGTAACCCAGGTTGTCGTCGTCCGGATGCTCTTTCGGCCTATCAGCTGATAAAGTACCTTGGCTAACTTCTGTCATAGCAATCTACCTCCAGAAGACACGAGAAAGCTCTCTCTCGCGTCTCTCAATTCGAAACCTTGGCTCAACCTTTCCCCGGTGCTTGACACTATGACAGTTCTATTCCCGTTTACGCATTCGAGCGTTTGCCCTTCTGTACAACCTAGCAACGGAAGAAACCTTCTACCGACTCAGTACGATTACCTTCTCTGTTTCCACAGAACCCTCGACCGCGACGCGACAAACATATGAGCCTGATGGGAGATTACCAGCGTTCCACATCTCGCTGTAAATGCCCGAGGCTATGTGTCCGTCCCTGAGGGTAGTCACCAGCCTGCCGGAAACATCGTAGACGCTAATATTGACATAGCCTGAAATTGGCAAGGAGTAGTGAATTTTGGTGTTACCGTAGCAGGGGTTCGGATAGATATATAGCGAAATTGTCCGTTCAGGGCTGGTCTTAGGCTGCACCTCCATCTCCGCTATACCGGGCACAGTAAGCCAGGGATCGTAATCCACATAGTTGCTTACAATATCGCCTTTTCCGCCAGGATTTGTCCAAGGGTTGTAGGGACCACTGGCATCTCCCCACCAATTCCACTCTGCATCGACGAAGCCTGGACCGCCAGCCAGGTTCTGGACTCCGAACATGGTGTTACCAAAGATGTTATTGTAGGTCAACACAGTATTAGCGCTGGTAAGGCACGCCCCCCCTCCATCTGGCGCTGTATTGTACGCAATGGTGTTATTGCGACAGATACACCTGTCGCCACCGCCATAGATACCGCCTCCTCGCAAATCGGCAGTGTTGTAAACAATCAAATTCCATTCGATAATTCCATAACCTGAAATCGCACCTCCGGTGGTTGAACGATTGTTTTCGATCACATTTCCGCGAATTGTGGCTGAACCTCCCCCGATCGCTGCCCCCTGTGCACCGGGTGCGTAGCCATGGCGTATTGTGAACCCCTCAACCACAGCCAGTGAATCAGAGCGAGAGAAGCTAATAATGGGGTCTCCGGGCTGACTTAGGCCATTAATAATGGTGGAGTCAGGACCGAACTCGCTCCTGAGCACAATGGCTGGGACGTTTTCCGGCCACTTTACACGCAGAGTCTCGTGGTCTGCGAAATAGAGGCCAGGGGCTGCGAGAATGGTGTCCCCTGAATCCGCTAGAGTAAAAGCCTGCGGTATATTTGGCCAGCTGTCAGGGTAGCAGTGGATGGTCTTTGCTTGAAGAAGACAAGGGAACATAACAAGAATTACACAGACAATGAATATGCCTCTCATCCCGCCCTCCAGTTTTTGTTTTTGTGGGTGCATGGGCGCCCTCCGATTTCTTTGCCAAAACTCGGCTGAGTGTAGCACGCAAGGCCCGATACGTCAAGAGGCTAGCCACAAGTACATCACCAAATCCCCACGCCCCTATTTGCGTATGTTCACATTTGCGCAAATGCGCAAATGCGCACATATGCACGCATTGGTCCATTTTACCTTCTCAAAAAGCCGAAAAAGTCGAATATCTTCTCAGTCGAACATGTTGACATGTTGACAATTAACCAAAACAGAGACATTCAATAGTTGGGATCCTGAGCGAAGGCGAAGGGTGTGCACATGTCGTCATGTGGCTACTTAACCTAGTGCCTGTCCCCGATACTTCGAAATTCGGAAACAGTCCCCCACCTCACATATGCATATCTGCTCATGTGCTCAAATGAGCATGTGTTCAAATGTTCATGTGCTCATGTGCTCAAATGAGCATATGAGTATGTGAGAATGTGAACATATGTGTGAACGAGCATGTTTTGTCTCAGGTGGTGTGTTGGGGTCAAAGCTTGAGAATTGAATTATCACGCTGATCAACGGAGCAGTAGCATCTTCCTGGTGTCCGTGAAGACACCTACCTGTAGCCTACAGAAATAGATGCCGCTGGGGTTGTCCTTTGAGTTCCATTGAACCTTATGTGCACCACGCTCCTGTGTCTCATTCACGAGGGTCTCCACCAGTCGTCCGGTGATGTCAAACACCTGTAGGGTAACGTAAGCGGAGGCTGGCAGGGAGTAAGAGATCAAGGTGGAACCATGAAATGGATTCGGCTTATTCTGGAGCGGTTTTCGTTTTTCGATTTTCAATTCTGGATCTCGTTCCTGGATTCCCAGTACTTGCCCAAGACTGTCTGTCTTGATCAAATATATGTCATACGAACCCGCACCAAAAGACAACGTGAATCCTGCGATGATATACCCTCCGTCGGAGGTTTCCTGAACTGAGGAACCACCATCGGGGAAACTGCCACCGGGGTAGGTTCTTTCCCAGAGGAGGATCCCCCCAGAGTCGGTCCTGATAAGGTAAACATCCCATGTAGGCCAATCCCCGGTAACGCCTGTGATGATATACCCACCGTCAAGTGTCTGATACACAGACCTCCCCACATCGGCATAACTCCCACCGTAGGTTGTGTCCCAGAGGACGGTTCCCGCGGAATCCGTCTTAATCAGGTAAACATCTGTCGAGCCTGCGCCAAAGGATTCTGTTGCTCCTGCAATGATATACCCGCCATCCTGTGTCTGCTGGATCGAGGAGCCACGATCCGACAAATTCCCACCAAAGGTTTTTGTCCAGAGTGTGTCTCCCAGGGAGTCCGTCTTGATGAGATACACATCGCTGCTGTCTGAACCGAAGAAGAGGTAAGTCGAGCCTGCAATAATGTAGCCACCATCTTGAGTTTGCACAACTGAGTAGCCGCCTTGATACAGACTATCGCCGTAGGTCGCATCCCACGTAAGGTTCCCTAGAGAGTCCGCCTTAACAAGATAGACGTTAGTGCTGCTTGGTCCCATGGTTCTACCAACGACTATATAGCCCCCATCAGAAGTCTGCTGGACTGAAGAACCAATTTCATATGAAGAGCTGTCACCATATGTGGCATCCCACAGGAGGTTTCCTAGAGAATCAGTTTTCACCAGATAGAAGTCGCGATATCCTGCTCCAAAAGATTCTGTGAATCCTGCGATAATGAATCCTCCATCCAGAGTCTGCTGAACAGAGTAGCTTGCATCATCGAGATTCCCACCATAGGTTGTGTCCCATGTAACGGTCCCCATTGAATCTGTCTTGACAAGATAAAAGTCCCACAGGCCTGCTCCGAAGGACTCTGTGAATCCAGCCACAACATATCCCCCGTCGGGGGTCTGCTGGACGGAGGTTCCCCAATCCCAGGAAGTCCCTCCATATGTCTTCTCAAAGGTGATCATGCCGTGAGCCGGAACGCCTGCCAGCAGTATCCAAACGATGGCAATCAGTATCACTGACGAAGCGTGAATGCCTGAGGCTTTCATTCCGCCCTCCAGTATTTGTTTTTGCGGGTGCATGGGCGCCCTCCAGTTTCTTTGCCAAAGCTCGGCTGAGTGTAGCAGGAAACCCTTCGCCCGTCAACCCCCATACGCTATGCGACATGACAACATCGAAAATCGAAGACTGCCCCGATACTCTCAGGAACATGACGACATGTTGACAATTGTGCACATGTCGTCATGTCGGTGTTTAGCGTAATTGGAGTCAAACCCTGACATTTCCGTTTTGCCAGGCCAGGCGTTGGAGAGATCTATGCACGCTCATCACAGGTCAAAAGTCCATGCCTGTCCCCATGGTTTTCCTATGATCACCTTACGCCGAGTGTGATAATCTCTGGTTGCCCTACTCGTGCTTGGGTGAATCCCAGGTAGCCAGGAGGCGAGGAAAAGCCAAGTTCGTACTGCAAACTGTCCACACCCACAGAGGGGTAGGTCAAAACTGAGACGCCAGAGGAATCGGTGCTGGCTTCGAGAGTTGTATCAGCTGGTGGAAATAGGCGCACATAAAACTCAATACCTCCCACGGGGGCTGCTGTCTCAGGATCTACAGTGGTAACATTGAATCGGAATAGACTGTCGGAAGCTGCAGTTGGAACTGTAAGTGAATCGCGATAGGACGTGGTATCTCCTACCACAATGACAGTGTAAGTTCCGGCAGCAAGAACTCCTAGGGAGACAGCGTCTATTCTTGTCCAAACGTCATCGGGGCACGCGCCGCCCGTAAGATATTTGCCAAAGGGAGTTATGATGATATGATGATCAGAACGGTTTACTTCCACATATGCTATGGATCGTAGACAGCCCCCGCCATGCCAGATGTATTTGACCACAGCGTTTTCCCCTGCATCGATTCTGCCGGGGATGATCAAACCACGCAGAGGTACTTTAACCAATATGTAATCGCTTCCCGTTGGACTATGACACGAGGTACAAGCACAAAGTACCAGCACTGCGAGTAATATAGGTCCAACAAGACTCTTCATGATGGCCTCGGTCCTGCCACTCCTGTTGCCATTTGCCGTGGCAGGATTTGCAGTCAAGCCTTGAGAGTTGAGTATTGACAATCCTTCACCCGTCGCTCGTTTCCACAAAGAGGATGTTCTCGTCGCTTCCAAGATCAAACCCTGGAGCCCGTGTTTGACATTCTTCTTGTGGTTTGGGTGCATGGGCGCCTTCCAGTTTCTTTGCCAAAACTCAACTCAGTGTAGCAGGAAACCCTTCGCCCGTCAACCCCCCACTGAGATTACGAAATTCCCGTCATCGTCTCCCTGCACCTGCGAAATTGCGAAATTGGAAGAGCTTGCCGGAGATTGCTTCGCCCGCCTTCGCTCTTCCCAGCTTCGTCGGGCTTCGCCGGTGCGAGTTCAATCTGGCAAAGGTTAGCCACCACCTCCTACCCATCAGTAATCACCCCTCGCCCCTGGGGCGCGCCGCAAGCGGCGCTACTCCAGAAATACGAAAATAGAACCGAAAAAGCGAAGGATTCGCTTGAACCAGATTGCTTCTTCGCCCTTGCGGGCTCATCGCAATGACATTTGTTTTCTTGCTTTGGGTGGGTTATGCGCTGGGAGATTTGTTTCGTGTAGGAAGCTGAGGGGGAGGACGATCAACAACTGAGGGCCGCTGGCGACAGCGGCCCTTTTGTACTTTGTCTATCTATTCCGGCATTTTAAGAAAACCTTTCAGCTTTTTCGCTCGGGTGGGGTGCCTCAGCTTCCTCAGAGCCTTGGCTTCTATCTGCCTCACCCTTTCCCTGGTAACATTGAAGATTAGCCCAACCTCTTCGAGGGTTCTCGGACATTCATTATCAAGACCGAATCTGAGTTGAAGGACTTTCTGTTCCCTTTTGGAGAGGCTTCCAATCACATTTCTCAGCCTGTCCTGGAGCATCGCCAGTGCTGCTGAATGTGCGGGCGAGGTTTCCTTCACGTCCTCCAGAAAATCTCCAAGGTGCGTCTCTTCATCTTCGCCAATGGGTCGATCCAGGGAAATTGTCTCCTGGGCCACCTTGTATACTGATTTCACCTTTTCGGTGGGAAGCGAAAGCCTCTCCGCGATCTCTTCTGGTGAAGGCTCTCTTCCGTATTCCTGGACAAGGACCTTGGAAGCCCGGACAACCTTATGCATAACTTCAATCATGTGGACTGGAACCCTTATGGTTCTAGCCTGATCTGCTATGGCTCTCGTTATCGCTTGCCTGATCCACCAGGTCGCGTAGGTGCTGAACTTGTAGCCTTTTCTGTAATCAAACTTGTCCACAGCCTTCATCAACCCACCGTTACCTTCCTGAATCAAGTCCATGAACTCCAGGCCCCTGTTCGTATATCGCTTCGCGATACTGATGACAAGTCTCACGTTGGCCTCTATCATCTCCTGTTTCGCGCCTCCCACAACCCTTTCCCACCTTTCTATTTGACCAACCAGGGATTTCAACGAGGCACTGTCCATGCGAAACTCATGTTCATCCTTCTTGATTTCGGATTGATGGTCCAGTATCACCTTGGCCATTTCTTTCAGTTGGGCCTTCTTTAGTCCCAGCTTCCTGATCTGCCGGGCATTTGCCTTGCTTCTACTCCGACTTAGCCTTACAACCTCTTCAGGGGTAGCGGCCACTCTCCTTACTGTCCTTGAAATTTCGCGCTCCTCGCCCCTGATCCGCGCGCATGCAGCTTTCAGCTCCACCACGAACTTGTCCCGCTCTCTGTTTTGAACCTTGAGATTCATAACCCTGAAAAGAATCTTCTCCTGTTTCTTTTCTATTCGCGCCAGGCTTTCTTCCCGTTTTGACTCGGTCTTTAGCTTCTCAAGTCTGGTTCGGAGTTTTCTCACCTCACTCAAATCCCGGCCAACGGATTTTATAGTCCTTAGAACCTTCTGCTTCTCTCGCCAGCCGGTATATCTTGGAGACCAGTCACTAACATCAGCCTGAATCAACTCTTCGATATGGAGTTTTCCGTTCTTCAGCAGATCCTCAAATTGGAGGAGTTTCTCAACACTCCACGCCGCTGAGAAAACGGTTTCAGTCACCTTTTGATGGCCCTCCTCTATTCTCTTTGCGATTTCTACCTCTTTCTTCCTGGTGAGAAGGGGCACCTTCCCCATCTCCCTGAGGTACATCCTAACAGGGTCATCAAACTTCATCTTTGGTCTGAACTTCCCCGGAAGTTGAGTTGCAATCGCGTTCGAGTCCACGACCACCAATCCCATCCCCTGGAGCTTGGAGATAATCTTATCAAGTTCCTCAGAAGTTACGACCTCACGAGGTATGTGCTCGTTTATGTCCTTGTACGTAATTGAACCTTTTGAGCTTGCAAGCTCAGCAAGAGCATTCAAGTAGGGTTCGCGCCGCATAAAGCGTTTCCTCCTTGCCATCTATTTAACTACAGACTCCTTCCGCCTCAACTCAATAAGGCTCTGATATTCCTTTTGCAGGCGGCTTACGTCCTCTCCCCTGTCTTCCCTATCTCTCATCTCTTTCAGCTTATGTTTCATACTCCTTTCTATCCGGCTCTTTCTAATCTTTGAGATCAGACCTTCACATTCTTTGATCACATCAAACCCAGGCCCAGCGACCATCATCGAGCCTGAGATCGCTTTCAGCGCATCTCGGTCCGTTACCGGACTCAACAGGTCTGCGGCTTTCACCTCCCTCCCATCATCCTTCAACTCATAAATCTTACTGAAAACCTCTCTGGAAGCCGTTCCCAAAAAGTCATCAATGGTGAGCGACTCACTGGCCAGGCTCAGGGCTGCACTATCTGCAAGCATGAGCCCCAGAAGACGCAGTTCCAGTTCTTGTGGCCCCGCCGGCAAGACTGACGCCTCTGGCAAATCTTCCTTAAATGATGATCCAGGCATTGACCGGATGAGTGCGTCTTCCGACACAGAGAGTCTTTCGGAGAGCTCCCTCACCCAGAGGTCCCTTTTCACGATGTCTGGTATCTTGACCAAGCTCGAGGCTATCTCCTTTATGGCGTCGGCTTTTGCTCTCACCTTTGACATATCATATTTCTTTTTCAGAAGGCCGAGTTTGAAGTCGAAAAAGGTCAAGGGCGATTTGATGAGATCTAGAAGCACCTCTCCACCTTTTTCGCGCGCGAAGGAATCCGGGTCATAACCTCCAGGCAGAGAAACGACAGAAACATCCAGCCCGTGCTCCAGGAGTATGTCAAGGCTTCTCACAGCAGCTTCATCTCCAGCAGTGTCTGCGTCAAAGAGAATGACAACAGCTTCTGTGTATCTTGCTAGAAGTTTCGCCTGTCCGTCTGTCAACGCGGTTCCGAGAGATGCGACGACCTCTTCAATTCCCACGGACCGCAGTGACAAGAGATCAGTGTAACCTTCAACCATGATGGCCCGGCCACTCTTTCTGATCTCCTGCTTGGCCTCCCAAAGTCCATAGAGGATGTTCCCCTTTCTGTAAACCGCCGTGTCAGGAGAGTTCATGTACTTGGGGGTTGAATCGCCGACAGACCTACCTCCAAATCCCACAACCCTGCCTGAGAGGTTCCGAATAGGGAACATCAGCCTGTCCCTGAATCGATCGTAGGTTCTTCCACTTTCCGACTTAACAAGGAGCCCGGCTTTCACCAAAACATCTTCAGACTTGGACTTCGCAGCACTTTTGAGGCCATCCCAGGAAGATGGGGAGTAACCAAGGTGAAACTTTTCAATGAGCGTCTTACCAAACTGCCTCTTCTTTACATAGTCTCTACCCCTCTTCCCTGACTCCTTTCCCGCAAGAGTCTCAAAGAAGAAGTCATCAGCCCACTCGTTCGCTTTGTAAATGGCTTCCCTGGGCCCGCTAGTCTTGTCGGGTTCCTTGAGCCTTATCCCGGATTTCTTGGCCAGCAGTCTGACTGCTTCCGGAAAACTCAGTTTCTCCATCTCGATCAGGAAGGTGTATACATTGCCACCGGCCCCGCAGCCGAAACAGTGGTATACCTGTCTTTCAGGAGAAACATAAAAAGAAGGCTTCTTCTCCGAGTGAAAAGGGCAAAGAGCCGTATAGTTCTTGCCCGCCTTCTTGAGGGAAATATACTCGGACAGAAGCTCTACGATATCAGTTGCTTCTCTTGTTCCATCTATGTCTTCTTGGCTCAGCCGGGCCGCCATCGGAGCGATAATATCTCCTTAGAAATCATCTTAAATATAGCTAAAATGATGGACTTCGCAAGTCCACGGACGCATTTTTCTTCAAGAACTTAAGCTAGGCCTTCCTAAGTGCCTTGATTCGCAGGTACAGTGACGTTCCATTCAAGAGACACTGCCCCAGATTGCTCACTCAGCACTTGTCCTGAGTGAATGAATTCGTCATCGAATTCGTGAATTGAAGGACTAAGTATTTAGTTTTACGATAGTTACACCCCATCCACCCTCTTCTGGTACGCCCTCCCTGAATGATTCAACCCTCGTATCGGCCCTCAGGGCCTCCTCAATTGCTCTCTTTAGAATCCCCTTCCCCTTCCCGTGGACGATGCTCACTCTTGTGAGCCCTGACATCACGGCTCTATCTATATGTCTATCAAGGGCTTCCAGTGCTTCCTCCTTGGTCATTCCCCTCAGGTTGAGCTCGAATTGTCCCGAGGGTTCGGGCAGTCTGGTCGTAGAAGCCAGGTCCTCGGCTGCAACCTCAAGCTTCCTCACAGACCAGATTGGGACTTCGCACCTCACCTTGCCCACGTCAATCCGTGCTGAGTTCTTTGAAATAGAAACGACTCTGCCAGCGGTCTTAAAGGGCTCCACAAAGACGAGGTCTCCCGGCTCGGGTGGTTCTCCTCCCACCTTCTGACTCTGTTCAGATTCCTCGTACTTCCTGAGTTCGCTCTCCAGAAGCTTCTTTCCCTTCCTGACCACGTCGGAGCGGGCCTGGGATTCTTTTATTTCTCTGACCAGATTCTCAACCAGAGCTCTTGCATTCTCAAGCTCGCGTCTTGCCTGTTCTTTTCTCCTTTTCTTGGCGGTTTTCTCTTGCTTGCGAATGCTCTCAATCCTCTTGTCGAATTCAGAAATGAGTCCGTCGAGACGCTTGCTCTCCAGCATTGCTTCCTCAGCAAGTCTGTCCGATTCAGCAAGCGACTTTTCCAGGGAGGCAATAATGTCTTCTGCCCACGAACTCCCCTCAACAGCGTACCTCCTGGAGCTCTCCAGAAGCTTGGGATCCATGCCAAGTCTTTCGGCTATCTCAAAAGTGTTACTCGAGCCGGGAATCCCCATTCTCAATCTGTAGGTTGGCTGGAGTGTTTCTGGATTGAATTCAACACTGGCATTGCTCATCCCTCCTGCTGCTTGTACAAAAATTTTGAGATCTCCATAGTGACTTGTGGCAATGGTTCGGACATCCCTTCTGGTAAGCTCTGAGAGGACTGCCATGCCAATACCTGTGCCTGAGCGTGGATCTGTGCCTACTCCAAGTTCATCAAGGAGGACCAGAGTTGTGGAATCCGCTTCCTCCATGACCTTGACAATGTTCCTTACATGCGATGAAAATGTGGACAGGTCGCTTTCAATGGATTGTTCGTCTCCGATATCTGCAAATACCTTTCTGAATATGGGAAGATTGCTCCCTGGGCTGGCAGGAACATGCATTCCGCATTGACAGAGGAGGACAAGAACTCCCACTGTCTTCAGGGCAACCGTCTTTCCTCCCGAGTTTGGACCGGATATAAGAAGTGTCTTGTACTCAGGTCCAAGTCTCAAATCCAAAGGGACAACTCCCTCAAACCCCTTCTTCTCAACAAGAACAGGATGCATCCCTCCTCTCACATCTATCTTCCCGGAATCATTTATGTCTGGCCTTGTGCAGTGGAACTCTGAGGAAAACCTGACCTTTGCAAGCAAAAGGTCAAAATGCTTCAGGACATCAACGGATCTTCTTGCCTCTTCAAGCCTCTTTCTCAACATCGTACTGAGCCTGCCGAGGACTTTCTTTATCTCTTCCTCTTCTCTCCTCCTGCTGCTCTGTAGTTCGTTGTTCCGCTCAAGAACAGAAAGAGGCTCCACAAAAAGGGTCGCTCCGCTTGCAGATGTATCATGGACAACGCATTTCAGCCTTGCCTTCGCTTCACTCTTTATGGGAATCACATACCTTCCCTGCCTCATGGTCACCAGGCTTTCCTGGACAATATCCTGTTTTGACCGTATCAGGGAGTTCAGTTTCTCCCTTATGACCTCCTTCGTTTCTTCTCTTCTCCTTCTGATCGAAGCAAGCTCTGGACTTGCCGAATCGAGGACCAGTCCCTCCTCGGATACGGATTTGAAAGCAGCATCCTCAAACTCCTGGTAGGACAAAAAGTCGGAGGCCAAAGAGGAGAGAAGTGGATAGTCCTCCTTATTCTTTTCGAAGTAGACCTTTGCCGTTCTTCCAGCCTTCAGAGTCCCGGCCACACCGAAAATGTCATCAGGGGATAGAACTGCTCCCTCCAGAGAGCATCTCTTGAGAGCATCCCTTATGTCTCTTATGGTACCAAAAGAGAAACCACCCGAGTCCAGCGCCTCGCCAAGCTCAGTGACTCTATCCATTTCATCCTCAATCTCCTGGAGGTCAAATGAAGGAGCCAGTTCCTGTGCTGCAGTAGTCCCGAGGGGAGAGGTTGCCTTTGATGCAAGAATCGATCTTATCTTTTCGAACTCCAGCACCTGAAAAGTGTGGGTATCCATCTTAGATTCGCCTGGTGGAGAAGATCCCTGATACAATCTCAGAAATAGCCAGGGCCGGATCAGCCTGTGTTGATTCGCCAACAGCGCGAAATTCGGGCAGCCCGGACCTGATTTTGCCTCTTGTACGGTCCAGGATCCTGAGCAGGGCAGGTGCAGCTGCCCGCAGATATTTCCTGAAAACTGGTGCTGTTTTCTCAACAGCCCCGTACATGAATGAACCCTTCATCTGGCTTGCCGCCCCACCTCGGAAAGGAACAACAGATAGGAGCAAGAGGATGACAAATATGATGAGACCGGCCTTTAGAAGGCCTAGCAGCCCGCCGCCCAGACGATCGAATATGGAAAGAGGAGACGCTCGAACAATCTTATGGAGAACGTACCCAACAATATGAAACACCACAACGAGTCCAAGAAAGACTGCGACGAACCCAATCAGAAGCGAAAGCGCCGCTGGTATGGCCACCCACTTCTCCACCCAGGACGCCGCAAATCCCATCAAATGGAGGGAAATGAAGAAACTCACTACTATTCCGGCGAGGATCAGGACTTCTCGTATGAAACCCTTCACCAACCCCATAAGAAAGAAGATGGATAGAACCAAAAGACCCAGCAGGTCAATCCAGTTCATTCAGATTCCACCCCAGACCAGATAGCGCTAGACTACCGCTTGCTCCTCCTTCTGGCAGCAAGCACCTTTTTCTTCTTCTTCTCACTCGGTTTCTCGAAATGCTGGTGCTTGCGTATCTCGCTGAGGATCCCGGCCTTTTCGCAGGCCCTCTTGAACCTCTTGAGAGCTGACTCAAAGGACTCGCTGTCCTTCACTCTAACTTCGGCCATAACCTAGAATTCACCCCCCCATCCTTCAAGTATTGTTCATCCAGGCGGCCACTCCATCGGTCTTCCACCCATCAAGTGAAGATGGATGTGTTGAACCAACTGGCCACCATCTTTTCCATAGTTCAGTACAAATCTGTAGCCTTTCGATTGAAGCCCTTTCTTCCTTGCAACGGATACTCCGGCCTGCACCATTTTTCCAAGAAGACCTATCTTCGATTCCGGGATGTCCACGACTGTGGCAATATGCTCCTTGGGTATTATCAAAATGTGAACCGGTGCCTGCGGGTTTACGTCCTCGAAAACCAGTACATCCTCGTCTTCCTGTAGTATCTTTGATCGTATTTGTCCTGCTGCGATCTTACAGAAAATGCATCCTTCCATCAGATGTCACCTAACCTTTGAAGAACAAGAGTGGTAAGCACGACGGAAGCAGTTTCTGATCGGAGTTTCCTTTCACCAAGAGTCAGAGTAATTGCTCCGGCAGACCTTGCAGCCTCAACCTCACTCTCCTGCAAACCCCCCTCTGGGCCGACTCCAATCAGAACTGAGTTTGTTCTCTTAGTGTCAACATCGATCATCCTGTTCTTCTTCTCTTCTTCCCATCCTAGTACAAAAAGATCATACTCCTTAGACAGAGTGAGCAGGTCGTCAAAGCTGACGACCCCTGAAATCGCCGGGAGTATGGATCGCTCTGACTGTTTCATGGCAGCTACGGAGATTCGACGCCACCTCTTTACTTTCCCTCCCTCGTCGTCGGGTAGAACGGTCGACCTTGCTGAGACGAATGGGATGATCCTCTTCACCCCTAGTTCAGTCAGCTTTTCCACTGCGTAATCCATTCTCGAACCTTTCAGGACCCCCTGGGCAACCGCAATGGAAGAGATTGGTTCGTGTGGCCGCCTCCTCTTCTTCACAATTCTTGCTTCGACCAGCGAGTCGGAGATTCGACCGATTTTTGCCTCGTACACCATTCCTCTTCCATCCACGGCGACTATTCTGTCTCCTATCCTGTGCCTCAGAACATGCGCGGCGTGGTGAGCTTCATCGTCAATAAGAAGGAGCGTGCTCCTTTTCACGTTTTTTGGTTCGCAGTAGAAGTATGGCACGACTCTACTCCCGGGTCGAGTACTTACCAGGTGGAGGAGGATCGTCTGTTCTCACATCTTCAAGTTGCCCGAGGAGGCTTTTCTCCTGAGCAGAAAGTTTCCGAGGTGTCCACACAATGACCTGAACGAGTTCATCTCCCCTACCATAGTTGCTGAGGCGCGGCAATCCTTTACCTCTGAGCCTGAAGACCTTTCCCGACTGCGTGCCCGGAGGTACCTTCAGCTTGACACTGCCGTCCAGAGTGGGAACTTCCACCTTCCCCCCGAGCGCCATTGTACTGAAAGGCGCAAAAACGCGACAGGCTATGTGTTCTCTGTCCCGTTCAAAAATTGGGTGTTCCTTCTCCTCAACTACTACAATCAGATCACCAGAAGGAGTACCGTTCCTTCCAGCATTTCCCTCTCCTGGCAATGGAATGTAATTGCCCGTTGAGACACCAGCAGGTATCGAGATGGATATGGTTTTCTCCTTCTTCACTCTACCATCGCCACCACACTTCGGACAAGGGTCAGTGATTATTCTCCCCTCTCCGCCGCACTGGCGACACTGTGTAACGTTGACGACCCGTCCGAAGATAGAACTGGACACTTGCTTCAATTCCCCTGTTCCCCTGCAGGACGGACAGGTGATGGGGGTCGAACCCTTTTTCGCTCCAGTCGCCCCACATTTAGCACAAGTCTCATACCGTTTCAACCTTATTTTTTTGCGTGTTCCTGTTGCTATCTCTTCGAGTTTGAGCTTCACGTGGACTCTTATGTCCGACCCTCTTGCTGCTGCGCGACGCGTCCGCCGCGTTGCTCCACCACCAAGGAACATATCAAAGATCGATGATCCGCCGAAGAGGTCACCTAGGTCGCCAAAGATGTCTGCTATGTCGGATCCTCTGGTGAAGTCTTGCCAGGTGAATCCTCCCCTACTGAAGGCATCACTCACGCCCTGATGGCCAAACTGGTCATACCTGGATCGTTTTTCCGGGTCCATGAGGATCTCATAGGCCTCAGAAATCTCCTTGAATTTCTCCTCGGAAGCCTTAGGATTGTCCCGATTTGCATCCGGATGAAACTTCTTGGCGAGCTTTCGATAGGCAGATTTTATCTCGTCTTTGGAGGCAGACCTGGAGATTCCGAGAGTCTCGTAGTAATCCCTCTTTGTCATGTGCTCCACAAGAGCTATCGAAACAGGGGATTACTTGTTTTCACCCTCGTCCATAACCTCGTAATCGGCATCGACAGCCTCTTCATCTCCCCTGTCGGCATCCTTGGATTCACCTCCTCGCCCTGTTTGCTGTTTTGGTTCCTCTTCGGAAGGGCCTCCTTCTCCTGCTCCAGCCTTGGCGTACATCCCCTCAGCAAGCGCATATGATACCCTCTGCAGCGCATCAATGTCCTTCATGATCTCATCCCTGTCACTGCCCTTGACACTCTTCCTCAGCTTATCAATCGCCTTTGCAATCGCCTTCCGCTCCGGCCCAGACACTTTTTCTTTGAACTGCCTTGTGGTTCTTTCAACGCTGTAGATGAGCGTATCAGCCTGATTTCGCACATCGATCAGAGCCTTGATTCTCCTATCCTCTGCCTCGTGTTCTTTCGCCTCCCCCACCATCTTACTGACCTCTTCCTCTGACAGTCCGCTCGAAGCAGTTATCCTTATCTTCTGCTCTTTCTGTGTGGCCAGATCCTTTGCTGAGACGTGAAGAATCCCGTCAGCATCGATGTCAAAGGCCACCTCCACCTGAGGAACACCTCTTGGTGCGGGCGGAATGCCCACCAGCTCAAACCTGCCCAGAGTCCGATTGTCAGGAGCCATTTCACGTTCGCCCTGGAGAACATGTATCGTGACAGCGGGCTGGTTGTCAGCAGCAGTGGTGAAAATCTGGCTCTTCCTGGACGGTATCGTCGTATTTTTATCGATGATTCTAGTCATCACAGAGCCCAATGTCTCAATTCCCAGTGAGAGGGGTGTGACATCAAGAAGAAGAATATCCTTCACCTCTCCTGCGAGGACAGCTCCCTGAATTGCTGCTCCCATTGCGACAACCTCGTCAGGGTTGATACCTTTGTGGGGCTCCTTCTGAAAAAACTGCTTAACCTTGTCCTGAACAGCCGGCATCCTGGTCATTCCTCCCACGAGTATCACCTCGTCAATGTCTTCTGGAGTCATGCTCGCATCTTTCATGGCTTGTCTGCACGGTCCCATGGTTCTTTCAACCAGGTCACCAACAAGTGAAATCAGTTTCGCTCTGGTCAGCTTCATGTCAAGATGCCTTGGCCCGGATTCATCTGATGTAATGAACGGAAGGTTTATGTTCGTTTCAAGTGTCGTCGAAAGCTCGCACTTGGCCTTTTCCGCACCCTCTCTGAGCCTCTGTAGGGCGGTCTTGTCCTGTTTGAGACTGATTCCGCTTTCTTTCTTGAATTCCTCTGCCATCCAGTCCACTATTCTCTCATCGAAGTTGTCGCCGCCCAGATGGGTATCTCCGTTCGTTGAAAGTACTTCAAAAACGCCTTCACCAATCTCAAGAATAGAAATGTCAAAAGTCCCGCCGCCCAGATCGTACACTGCGATCTTCTCGTTCTTCTTCCTCTCAAGGCCGTAGGCCAGAGAGGCAGCAGTGGGTTCATTGATAATACGGAGAACTTCCAGACCAGCAATCTTCCCTGCATCTTTCGTCGCCTGCCTCTGAGAATCATTGAAATAGGCAGGAACGGTTACTACCGCCTGTTTTACCGATTCTCCAAGATAACTCTCCGCTGCCTTTTTGAGATACTGGAGGATCATGGCAGAGATTTCAGGTGGGCTGTAATCTTTCCCTCCTATCTTCACCCTCACATCGCCATTATCCGCCTCGGTCAGCCTGTATGGCACCAACTTGATCTCTTCGGGAACCTCAGCATACCTTCGGCCCATGAACCTCTTTATTGAATAGACCGTGTCCTCGGGGTTGGCAACCTGCTGTCTCTTCGCGAGTATCCCGACGATTCTCTCCGAAGTCTTTGAGTATGCCACCACCGAGGGTGTTACCCTTCCTCCATCAGGATTCGGGATGACTGTGGCCTCTCCACCTTCAACGATTGCCACGCAAGAGTTTGTGGTTCCTAAGTCAATCCCAATTACCTTTGATTTTCTTGGCATTTGCAACTCCTCCCTTATCGAAAACTATTACTCATCCTTCTGTGACTCATCCGCGTCCTCTGCTTCCTGATCTGGAGTCTGCGGACAGCCTTTTGATACAGTTACTTGAGCCGGCCTGAGCAACCGGGCATTTCTCATATAACCCTTTTGAATTTCGTTAATGATTGTTTGCGCCGGATGGTCCTCGGACTCAAGCGCGTAGATTGCCTCATGTCTTGCGGGATTGAACTCCTCCCCAACTGAGCAGAAGTCCTTTACACCTGCTTGTTCCAGGACAGCCCTGAGCATGTTGTAGATGAGTTCGATCCCCTGCTTGAACGACTCCCCGTCCTTGGGATTTGCTGGACCAAGAGCGCGCTCGAAATTGTCAAGTACGGGAAGTATCTCATAGATCAGCCTATCATTCGAGGCCTCGGAAGCTATTTGGCGTTCTTGTCTTACCCTCTTGCGATAGTTAGCTAGGTCAGCCAAAGCCCGTAAGCACTTATCACGATAGTCTTTAGATGCCTCTTGCTCTTTCTTGAGCTCGTTTCGCAGCTTTCTCATCTCCATCTCCTTGGCCGGCTCCCTCCTGGGTTTCTTCTCCTTCTTTGCTTTCTGCGCAGCGACCTTCTTGGAAACGGCCTTCTTCGAAGAAGCCTTCTTGGTAGAGACTTTCTTCACAGGTCTGGGTTTGCTCTTGTCAAGTTTTTTCATATCTTGAACTTACCTCGCCTATCCATGCTTTTGTGCCTTTCGGCTATAATATAACATTGCACATGGCATTTGTCAAGACCTTATCAAGTCAATTGAGTCTTATTTTATCAATTTACCTATGCGTCTCCACCTAATCTTATGCCAGAACCTCCAGAGTGGGGTCCATTTCTTCCACGACCAGTACAGGATCACCGCTTTACCCTTGATGAATCTGTTGTGGAGTGGGCCCCAGAATCTTGAGTCCTCCGAGTTGTCTCTGTTGTCCCCCATCATGAAATAACTGTCTTGTGGAACCTCAACCGGGCCAAAATTGTCCCTGCACAGCCTGCCTATGTGGATGAACTGGCCGGATTGCCACGCTTCCTGGTAATTCTCATTGTCAAGGGTCAGACCGGGCGTCACATAGCGGTCTGTGTGAGTAACATATGGTTCTTCTATGGCAGCTCCGTTTACGTACACCATCTTGTCTTTAACCTCAACGGTATCGCCAGGTAATCCGATGCACCGCTTTATGAAATCTCGATTCTCAAAAGGATATCTGAAAACGATTATGTCTCCCCTCTTAGGCTGCCGAATCGGTAGTATCCTGCCATCTAAGAATCGACTATGACCTTTGGGTAGACCGAGTATCTTTCCAAGTCCTCCTTCTCGCAAGAAATTGACGATGAGAACGTCACCCTTTTTTGTCCCGTAAAGGAACTTGTTCACCAAGAGAAAATCTCCAACGAGCAGAGTCTTTTCCATGGAGCCCGATGGAATCTTGAAAGCCTGAACCACAAAGGCCCTCAGTATGAGAGCACTTATGATTGCGATGACTATTGATTCAAACCAATCTCTAAGTGGCGATTTCCTCCGCCTGGGCCTCCGTTTGAAAAACCGCATCCTCCCCTCCTGGAAGAAAATACGGGCAGTATCCCTGAGGCTGCCCGCACTATCTTCTTGACTCTATTCCCTGGACTATCAGCTCCCCCCAGATCACATATCTAACGAGATTGAGAGCCTGTGCACATAACCAAAATCTACTTTGGGGACAAGGGCGTAGTCCAAATCATATTTCTTCCACTTCAAGCCGAGGCCGAAAGATAGGCCTCCAAGTATGTCCGCGTCAGAGCCTGAGTGGAGGTCCCGCCCCAATGAGTAATATCCAAACCTCAATCCCAACATCTCATTCACCCAGTATTCCGCACCCAAGGAGAAGAAGATATCACTGTCAATTGATTTCCCTGCATCCAGTCCGACTAGAAAAGGTGCTTCTCTATGCCTGTATACTCCCCCAACCTTTGCGGTAATCGGAGGAAGGTCTTTCTCCTCGACGAAAGCCTTTAGCTGCTGGCCCAAATTCTGGACCACCACAGCAAAAGAGTATGGTACCTCAGTCGGCGCATAACTCCCGCCTACATCCAGTGCCATACCGTAGCTGTTGAAGGTGTCTATAGACTGATAAATGAGCTTGACCGCCACACCAGCAGAAAGGTTCTCACTGAGCCTTCTAGCATAAGCCACTCTTGGAACCAACATCGAAGAGCCGAACTCGCCGAGCTCGATATTGTTCTCGTCAGTCCTGGTTAAACCACCAACATAGAAGCCATTGATCATGGCTCCAAGGTATGAGTTGACGCCCATTGGTTTTGCATATGCCAGGAAACCGGAGTTGATACCAGCCATGTACTTGGTGTAGCCGAATGCTAGTTTAGCGCCTTCCATCTCCGTAAGCCCAGCCGGATTCCAGTGGATGGAAGTAGCATCATCTGCCACTGCAGTATAGGCACCGCCCATGCCGAGAGCACGCGGCCCAATGCCTATCTTGAGGAAGTTGAATGCGGCGGTCCCTGCCCCAGATGCTGCAAAAACAGACCCCGCCGTGAACACAAAAAGAATTGAGATCGTCAGGGTTTTCATTTTTTCCTCCGCTCGAAGCCCCAATACCTAATCTACTAGACTATCAAAGCTTACGACGACTGTCAAGCTGAAAATGTTCCCAACCTAAAGCTATAGGCTATAAGCTGTAAGCTATGACACAGCTCTCGGTTGTCAATCGCCAGTCCTGAGCCAATCGAGGCCCCACTCGCCGTCTACAGCACTATGGCCCAGCACTGACAGCTCCATTTCTCATCTTTCACAGCTTGTTTTGGTTTGGGCTGATAGCTGACGACTGACACCTGTGTTTTCGTCTTACAGCTTTACAGCCTACAGCTTATGGTAAGTGTCCTTCCGCGACAAGTTCTTGATATAGCCTCTTTCCATTTCTCAGGCTGTCAAATATCAATATGCTGGTGATGGTTGCGCCTGTCACTGCATCCACCTCCAGGTCGAATCCCTCGCCACCCAGGACTGAATGGCCTATAAGCCTATCCTTCATGAACTCTACATCATCCTCGTCCCAGTCCATGTTTGCTATCTTGCTCAGGCTGATTGGAATGAAGTCGACTATTTTGCCCACCTCGTCAAAAACATAGACGAAATGCGTATCGTGGCAGTCCCCGCAGATTGTTCTCCTGCTTTCTAGTTTTGCGAATAGCTTTCTCCTCTGCCGACCATATCCGGCTCTGATGACATAGACCGAGTCTTTGGACTTCAATTTCACCAAGTCTATTCTTCTGGTCTTGCCTGAAAGGGTATCTACGGTCTGCGTTATCAACCTTCTTATCTCCTCCGCTGAGATGACACATTCTATATCCTGGGCGACTTCTTGCATGCGGGGTTCACCTCTGATGAGGGACAGTTCATATTCCAATGTCACTCTAATCTCGTCCAGCAGATCCTTGGCGGAGCGGAAAGGACCGCCGTGCGTGCTGACGACAAGTCTCCTACCGTCCTCTGTCTTCCTCGCAAATAAAGTGTATGGGGCTCTTCCTGGTTCTCCGAGCTGTTTGAAGGCTGACAATGAATCGTCCGGCACAAGCGGGAATGATACAGAGTGCGTCTCCTTGAACGCGCGAACAGATGTTATAGAATTGCCAATGCCAATACCAATGAAAGCTACCCTGTCTCTAATCTCAGAATCACTCGATACGGCTTTGAAGGCCTCTTCGTATATGGGAACCTGCTTCTCACATTTGAAACACTGGGTTATGAAGAGTTCGATGATGACTAGATCAGCATCTATTTTGTTCAGGTTGAGGGGCTCACCGGCCCTGAGCCCAAGGTATCTTGCATCATCCTCGCCCAGAACAAAGCTGAAGGAAAGCTCTGGCAGGTAATCGCCCAATCCAATACGTACCGGGCCCTCGTCTCCCACTGTGCCAAAGACAGACCCAAGCGCCAGTATTGGAACTGCAACCAGACACTCAATCCGTTTCATTACACAACCCTCATAACCACGAGATTACACAAGATTATCACAGATTCAAACCCCATCCTTATCGCTTAACCCAAGCCAAAAGAATAATCTTGTGGGAATCTGTGTTAATCTGTGGTTCCAGAGGTTTCAGTTAAACGCGTAACCCTTGAAACCACGAGAACCCTGAACATGAAAATCGAAAACGAAAAAGACCCATGCCATCGGTAGAGGGCATGAGGTATTTTTCGTCCTGAGCGGAAGCGAAGGATCTGCTTGAGCCAGATTGCTTCGTCGCTCACGCTTCTCGCAATGACATGGTTTTTCTTCCTGATGTGAGCTATCGTACAGCGTATAGCCCTAAATTATGTTCCTTCTTGCCATGCCGCGAGGTATGCTTTCTGCTCGTCGGTAAGCTCATCAATTGACACCCCCAGGGATTCCAGCTTGAGCATCGCTATCTGGTGATCAATCTCATCCGGGAGTGTGTAAACCCTTTTCTCCAGACTCGAATGGTTATCCTTGATGTGTTTTGCTGCCAGTGACTGATTCGCAAAACTCATGTCCATTACCCTGGCTGGGTGCCCCTCTGCTGCTGAAAGATTGACGAGCCTCCCCTGAGCCAGAAGTACTACTTTTCTCCCATTGGGAAGCACATACTCCTCGGCAGACTCCCTGATTCTCTTTTTGGACTTGGCCGCTTTTTCAAGACCTTTTACGTCAATTTCAACATCAAAGTGGCCGGAGTTGGCAAGGATGGCTCTATTCTTCATCAGCTCAAACAGCTCTGCAGCAATGACATGCTTGTTTCCCGTGGCAGTTACAAAGATGTCCCCTATTTTCGCCGCTTCCTCAATTGGCATCACCTGAAACCCGTCCATGATCGCTTCCAGCCCTTTCACAGGATTCACCTCAGTAACAATTACTCGGGCTCCCATGCCAAGTGCTCTCATCGCTATGCCCCGGCCGCACCAGCCATACCCTGCCACCACAAAGACTGACCCTGCGATGAGAGTATTTGTGGCCCTCAAGATACCATCTATTGTCGACTGTCCGGTCCCATATCTGTTATCGAAAAGATGCTTGGTCTTAGATTCATTGACTGCGATGACCGGATACTTGAGAGCACTGTCCTTTTCCATGTTCTTCAGGCGAATCACTCCGGTGGTAGTCTCCTCAGTACCTCCCAGCACACCCCCAACGAGCTCGCTCCGTTTTGAATGGAGTGATGATATGAGGTCAGCACCGTCGTCCATGGTTACGTGCGGTTTCATGTCCAGGACGCTTTCTATGTGGTCATAATAAGTCTTGTCATCTTCTCCTCTGATGGCAAATACCGGAATGCCGAAGTCTTTCACCAGCGAGGCCGCAACATCGTCAGAAGTAGAAAGTGGATTTGACCCACACAGCTTTACCTCTGCTCCTCCAGCCCTCAAGGTCCTCATGAGGTTAGCTGTTTCAGTGGTGACGTGGAGACAGCAGGCAACTCTCAATCCTTTCAGGGGCTTGCTCTTTTCAAATTCATCTCTTATTGATTCAAGAACAGGCATGTTTGCATCAGCCCATTCTATCTTCGTCAAGCCCTCCTCCGAAAACGAAACATCCTTCACATGGTTCTTCATGCCTCTGCTCCTGTCTTTATGCTGTCTGCTGTATCCCTCAGCTCCCACGTGAATCCCTTTTCCTCACGGCCGAAGTGGCCGTAGCAGGCGGTCCTCTTGAACATTGGCCTGAGCAGATCGAATTTCTTGATCATTCCAGCGGGGGATAGGTCGTATATATCTTTGATAACCTTCGACAGGTTTTCGTCATCGCAGCTGCCGAACGTATTTAGATTCACAGCCATTGGCTGAGAAACGCCGATAACGTAGGAAAGCTGGACCTCACAGCGGTCTGTCAGGCCACTCGCGACCACGTTCTTTGCTATGTGCCTGGCCGCATACGACGCTGACCTGTCCACCTTCGTGGGATCCTTCCCTGAAAAGCATCCCCCCCCATGGCTTCCCACGCCACCATAAGTGTCCACGATTATCTTCCTTCCAGTCACCCCGGTATCTGCTTGTGGACCACCCTTGACGAACCGCCCTGTCGGGTTGACGAAGAATTTGGTCTTGCTGTCGAGGAGGTGTTCGTCAATCTCTTTCTTCACAACGAGCTCTATAACTTGCTCCTTTAACGTCAGCTCGGAGATGCTTTCACTATGCTGGGCTGCTACTACCACAGAGTCAACTCTTACCGGCTTCCCATCACGGTACTCTACCGTAACCTGAGACTTGCCATCTGGCCTCAGGTGGTCCAACTCTCCTTTTTTCCTCACCTCTGCCAGCCTTCTGGCGAGTTTGTGAGCCAGATAGATTGGCATGGGCATCAACACCTCGGTATCTCTGCATGCAAAACCGTACATGATTCCCTGGTCTCCCGCGCCGCCTATGTCCACACCGACCTTTATGTCTGAAGACTGTTCCTGGATTGAAGCCAGAACTGCGCAGCTCTCCCAGTCAAACCCAAGGGCAGGATCATCATATCCGATATCATGTATGACTGTTCGGGCTATGGCCGGGATGTCCACGTAGCAACTGGTCGTTATTTCACCGGCCACAAGGACAAGTCCATTGGTCACCAGAGTTTCGCAGGCAACTCTCCCTTCCTTATCCCCGGAAAGTACAGCATCGAGAATCGCATCTGATATTTGATCGCAGATCTTGTCCGGGTGTCCTTCAGTTACTGATTCTGAAGTCAATATGGCGAATTTGGACATTGCTATCCTCCGGATCCTCTGAATAACTATAGATAAGACAGCTTGGAAAGCTCAGAAGCGTTCACGCTTGCTGCCTTTCCCTCAATCCGTGCCGCACGACCAACGAGCGAGCGTTCCAGTATGGTGTTCTCTATCCTGGCTCCGGCTTCGACGATGGAGCTTCTTACAGCCGAGTCTATTATAACAGCCCCTTTGGCGACGGTCGTATGAGGGCCAATGACCGACCGCAGTATCGTTGCCGACCTGTCCACATAACTGGGCTTCAGCACAACCGAATCTTTGAAGCGGCGCCTGTTCCCCCCTGAGAGCTCCAACAGACTCACATTGGCATCCAGAGTTGCCTTGACGGTGCCGCAGTCATACCATCCTTCCACCTTGAAGGTTCCAAGGCGCAGACCTCTCTTCACCATTCCCGCGAGACCATCTGTGAATTGGAACTCACCCTTTGTGCTCTTTCCAGAAGAGACCAGCCTGTCCAGCTCTTCCAGCAGCACGCGGGAGTCCTCGATGTAGTATATTCCTACTATGGCCAGGTTGCTCGTTGGTCTTTTTGGCTTTTCGATGACCCTTCTGATCCTCCCTCCCTGCACCTCAACAACTCCGAAGCGGGACGGATCACTCACTCGCTTAACCCCTATCGCGTTTTTTCTTTTGCTTATCACGCGCTTGAGGTCTGTCTTGAATATTGTATCACCAAGTATTATGAGAAGAGGGCCACCACTCAGCTCCTGTCCGGCAAGCGATACGGCGTGGCCAATCCCCTTTGGCTGAGGCTGGTGTACGAATTTGTATACGCTATTTCTCTTTTTTTTCACGTACTCCTTTATCATGCTGGCCGCGTGGCCGACCACCAGGACCACCTTTGATGGTCTCAGGCTTTCCACCTCGTCCAGGATGTGCCCCAGAATGGGCTTCCCTGCCACATGGATAAGCGCCTTGGGCATGGAGTAGGTATGAGGTCTGAGCCGCTTGCCCACGCCTGCGACAGGTATGACAACTTCCAGTTTGCCCATCAGTGTCCTTCCTTGAGCCTTTTCTTCAAGAGATCAATACGCTCTATGGGAGTCGGGTCCACCCCGTTCAGCATTGCCAGATAGAAACTGACATAGTCACCCAGGAAAACCAGAGAGAAGAGCCTGGCAAGGTTCCCAGTTCCGCTGGCCGTCAAGCTCTCCACTTCGGCCATCTGGGAGATGATCTCCTTCGTAACCGCAAGCCTTCTCCTTAGTTTCTCAGAGAGGTTGCCAGGATCAAGAAACAGGACATGGGAAGCGTACGAGACTTCCCTCGGAATCCCCCAACCGACGATTTCATTGTGGTCAAGCTCAGGCAGACTGCTGTAATGGCATAGACTCTTTGCATTCTCGTTGATCTGAGTCGACCATCTTCTTGCGACCGGGTCGGTCATTCTGCTCGAGGAGTATACGAACGGCAGTTTGTGTGCCAGCTTTCCAGCTATTTTCTTGGCAGGGTTCTTCTTCACTGGGTTATCAGGTTCAAGAACATTCTTCATTTTCTTCAGGACATCTCCCACTTCTTCAAGCTCGGTTGTAAGTCCCGAAACGTCAAAGGCGAGGCCGATAGATAGTAGAATAGAAGTGCTAAGAAACCCGATTGCACACCTGGGTGGCATCCCCCTAGGAACGGTCAAGAAGGGGATTGACTCCGATTTTGCAATTTCCGTGAGACTGCCCCCACTTGCTATGCACACAATCCGAGCTCTCTTTCTCTTACCATCCTCAAAAGCGCTCAGAGTCTCCTCTGTGTTGCCAGAATAGCTCACGGCAATAAGAAGTGTATTCCTGGTTACGAAGGATGGTACTTCATAATTCCTGACCACCCAAACCGGTGCAGGAAGGTTCGAGGAGAGATATGCACTGACCAAATCCCCGCCAATGGCCGAACCACCCATCCCGGCTACGACCACCGAACTGAAGCGTGCTTTCAAGTTCAATTTGGCTTCCTGAAAGCTCTTGCTTGCCATAGAGAATTGGTCAGGCAGGTTGCCAATGAGCATCCGCATCTTGGATTTATCGAGCTTGGTAATATACCCGGGATCATCCAGTCTTTCCAAGCTTAATCTTCTCCGTCGTCAAAGAGAACCTTTGCCAGATCGGGAAACTTCCGCTCGAGTTGTTCTCTAAGGTATGATCTGATTTCTTCCGGACTGTTGAGCAACATGACTTTCTCAGCCATGGCCCTCGCTTCATCCGAGTGTATTCCTCTTATAATCTTCTTCGTCTCGAGTAGAACGATGGGGCTGGTAGAAAGCTCGTCCACGTCCAGACCAATGAGAACGGGAACAGCCAGCGGATCTCCAGCCATTTCGCCGCACACTCCGACCCAGATGTCGTTATCGTGACCAGCGTCAATCGTCATTTTGATCAGTTTGAGCACAGCCGGATGCAGAGGCTCGTAGAGGTAGGCTACTCGTTCGTTTGTACGATCAACGGCAATAGTGTATTGGGTCAGGTCGTTCGAACCAATTGAGAAGAAGTCGCATTCCTTGGCAAGGTGAGTTGCAGAGAGCGCTGCAGCAGGCGTCTCGACCATTATGCCAACTTCTATCTTGTCGTGAAAAGGAATGCCCCTCTTCCGTAGTTCAACTTTGGTTTCTTCAAGAATTGACCTCGCCTGCCTCAGTTCTTCAATCATGGAGATCATGGGAAACATTATCTTTACATTTTCTTTCACGCTGGCCCGAAGGATCGCCCGGAGTTGCTGCTTGAAGAACTCAATCTCCGACAGAGATATCCTGATAGCCCTCCACCCCATGAATGGGTTTGGCTCGCTGATATTCTCTGTAATTTTGTCTCCGCCAATGTCCAGGGTCCTGATTATCACAGATTCTGGATAGACCCTTTCTGCGACCGTGGCGTATGCCGCGTACTGCTCTTCCTCACTGGGTGGCTTTTCAGTGGCAAGGAAAAGGAACTCCGTCCTGTACAGGCCTATGCCCTTGGCTCCCCGGGCGATAGCGGTAGTCACCTCCCCGGGCATTTCGATATTACCGGAAAGTTCGACCGAACGCCCATCGAACGTGGTGGCGGGCTGATCTTTGAGAAGCATAAGGCGTTCACAGAACCGCTCATATCTTTTCTTATCCTGCTCATAGTTTCTAAGGGTAGGTTCCTTAGGATTGACGATGACTATCCCTCTATTGCCATCAACAATCATTCTGTCCCCATCCTGAATGTCTTTCAACTCATGCGTCAGACCAACCACTGCTGGAATCTCAAGGGCTCTGGCCATTATGGCTGCGTGCGATGTCGTTCCACCGTGCTGGGTCGCAAAACCAAGAACCTGGTGGCCGTGAAGCTTTGCCGTGTCAGAAGGGCTCAGGTTGTCAGCAACGACAACAACCTCTTTCTCTGGGAGGGCAAAGCTAAGTACACAAGAGCGGTCAAGATGGCAGAGAACTCTCCTGGAGACGTCTTCCAGGTCCGCAGACCTCTCTCTCAGATAACTATCACCAACACTCGACAGCCTTTTTATCGCCCGATGGACTGTATCATAGAAAACAGATTCTGCGTTTCTCCGTTCCTTTCTGATCTTATTTTCGGTATCCTTGATTACAGCCACGTCATCCAGCACGAGTAATTGAGCATCAAGGAACATCGCATGACCATCACCCAGGTCTTCAGAAACTTTCGTCTTCAGCTCGGTGAGCTCAGCCTTAGCCTCAGTTATCGCGCGGTGAAACTTTTCGATTTCCGAATCAATCTTGTCATTATCTATGGACTTGGCGGCAACAGAAGGATTTTCTCTGTCGACCATGTACACCTCACCAACAGCTATCCCTGGTGACGCGCACAGACCTCTAAGAACCTTTTCCCGCCTAGTCCTCATCAAACTTCCTTTCCACAAGCCCAACCAGGGCATCCACTACCTCTGCCTCGTCCTCTCCTTCTGCCCTTATGGTCACAATGCTCCCCTTCTCCGCAGCCAGCATCATGACTCCCATTATTGATTTGGCATTCACTTCCATGTCGTCTTTTGAAAGCGTCACCTCGGACTTGTATTTTCCTGCGGTCTTGACGAGCATGGCGGCAGGCCGGGCGTGTAAGCCTAACTTATTGATAATCTTGACCTTTCTCTCTGTCAAAATGTCGCCCCGGGATTCGAGAGACAAAAAAGACTACACACTCCCTTCCCCACTGTCAACCCCAATTTCAATTCAGTTGGGTCAATCGATAGATAGAGAGAAGAATGCTACTTGATGAGGTAGGCCGCCTTTGAAAACGAGCTACTGCCCGCGCCGACCCTGAAGAAGTAAACGCCGGAAGCGACGGGCTTGCCCTGAGAATCTGTTCCTCCCCACACAAACGAGCCATTGTCCGATTCACATGTACAGACCAGGCGGCCAAGTGAGTCATATATGCGGAGAATGATGGGTTGTCCCATATCCGTAGTGCCATTCATGCTCAGCCTGATGTCGGTCTTGAGCCTGAACGGGTTCGGATAGACACTAAGACTGATCCCAGTACCTGGACCCAGGGTGTTTGATTCTTCAATGCCTGTCTCTGAAATGTCAATCTTGTAAACCAGATTCGTACCTGCATCCACATTCCAGAGGTAAGTACCATCAAAACCAAGCCCTTTTGGCTGGTCACCCGGGGCGAGAAAGCAAGTCTCAACTGTGCCGGTTTGTGAAACTCTGAATATTGAATCTCTTTCAGTGTCAGCGATCCACACATCTGAACCATCAAAGGCGAGCCCTGAGGCTTCTAGCCCCGGGGCCTGGAATTCCGTGAACACGAATCCCGATATAGGATCCTGTTCATATGCTGCTGAAGGTGAGGAATGGTTAGTTGACCAGACATGTCCATTCCCGTAGGCCACACCCCAGACGCTCTGGTTTGATTCGGCGGGAGCGTCGATAAAATAGAGCCTCTCCCCATTCACTGGATTTATCTTATTGATGCGCTTTTCGAAATCTTCGCCCATCCAGAAAAAGGCGCCGTCCCAACCGAGCCCGCCTATTTGCCAACCGGCACCAAGAATCAGAGATCCGACCATGTCGCCGCTGTCCGGATCGTACTTGTAAATGATATTAGAGGTACTATCAACAACACAAATGTATTGACCATCAAAGCAGAGTCCTGAGGGCCTGCCGCTGGGTCCCTCAAACTGAAAGACCACATCCCCAAACCCTGCAAATAGTGGAGCCACCATAGCACCTGAAAGAACCATGGAGACACATATGAGAACGAGTTTTGCCATTTGCTCCTGCTTTTTCTCTGTTGAGAATGGCTAACCAGACCCGGCTATCGTCTTGATTGGAACCAGATACCACTCTGGGCAACATGCCTGGAAAGGAGAGCTGCCTCGAATTGTCGTTAGAGTCTCTGATCTTCAGCAGAGGTCAGTCCTTCACCTCATTAACAAGATACCCGGCATATCGGTCGTCAGACTGCTTCTTCAGGCTGAGCTTCAGTCCAGAAAACCTACCACCATTCGACTCCACCATGTGCTGGAGAGGGTCGGCAAGGGATTTCGCTCCAATGAACATTGTCCGCTCCTCGCCTGTATCTTCAACCCGGACATTAACCGCAGGTGCGTAGCCCCTTGTCGTATTAATAACAAATGGTTCCGTCATTATCTTGATAGTCACACCAACGGTATCAACTCTCAACGGGTCTTTTCTCTCAGGCATCGTTACCTCCACTTTGCACTACTGTATTATACTGTGCTGTACACCGCAAGTCAAGCCCGAAAGCGCTGTACGCTATACGCTGTATGTTGTACGAAGAGAAGCTTTCAGCTGTCAGCTTGACCCCTGGAACCACAGATTAACACACCCTCCTTCGCTTCCTCCTTCGCCATATTCGGCTACGGAGGACTGACGCTTTCGAACTACGAAGGACAGGGATTTTCACAAGATTGTTCTTCTGGTTTGGGTTGAGCCATAAGGATGTGGTTTGAATCTGTGTGAATCTCGTGAAATCTCGTGGTTTCAATGTTTTCAGTTTCGCAATTTCGGGGGGAGGAGGTAAGATGGGAAGGGAATTTCCTAATTTCGGGCTTCTAGGTGCGCCCGTCTTACGTCTTAAGTGTCCGGCCGTACGCGAACAGGCCTCCCGCTTCATATATGTCCAGCTCTACCTTGGATGCAGAATTGCCTTGAATGACAACCTTCCTTGTCAAATCAGTCACATTGCCCGATTCCAGATCCAACTCTATCTCATCACCACTCTGAAGAGGAGGTTTCACTTCCATTGAAGGGATTGCCAGTATCGCAAGCCCGCTATTCACTGCATTCCTCTTGTAGATGGCTCCGAATGAGATCGCAACTACAGCAGAAACGCCAAGACTGCGAAAGCAGTCGACTGCCTGTTGTCTCGAGGAACCGCATCCGAAGTTCTTGCCGACAACAATTATGTCACTCTTCCCCACTTTTTCTGGAAACCCCTCCCAACCCTTCAGATTGCCAAAGGCGTACTGGCCCATCTTTTCTATGTCTGTGACCGCAAGGTGTGAGTTGTGGAAAATCTGGTCCGTATCGATATCATGTACGAGAAGGCCGTCCTTGCCAGCGATCACCCATACTTTCCCCTTTATGTTTTTCGGCCTGGCCACTCTACACAAACTCCAGTGGATTTGTGATTTGTCCTTTTATGGCAGTCGCTGCCGCCGTAGCAGCGCTTGCCAGGTATGTCTCCCCCGCCCCCTGCTTTCCTGCAAAGTTGCGGTTACTCGTGCTTATTTGTATTTCGCCAGCACCGGTCATGCCTATCTGTCCACTGGCACATCCCCCGCAACCTGGATTGGAAACTATGACGCCTGCCTCAAAAAGGATTTTAAGAACGCCGGTTTTCAGCATTTCACCATAGACTTCTTTTGTTGCTGGAACCGCCTTGGCCATCACACCCGCAGCCACCCTGTTGTCCTTGAGTATGTTGGCAGCAGTTTGGAAATCGTCGAACCTGCCGTTCGTGCATGAACCAAAGAAGACTGAGGTTACTTTTGTTCCCGCAAGCTCGTCCACAGGCTTCACGTTGTCAGGCCTTCCTGGAAGTGATATCTGGGGCTTGAGGTCTTCAACGTCAATCGCCAGTTCGTCTGCATATGAGACATCCTCGTCCGCGTTCATGACAGTCAACTTCTTTTTGCCAGATCTCTCGCCACAGAACTGCAGAACCTCCTTGCCAGGTGGAATAAAGGCTGCTATTGCACCCATTTCTGTGGCCATGCTTGCAACCGTGATTCTTCCTGAGAGGGGCAATTCCTCTATGGTCTCTCCATAGAACTCAATGCACTTGCCCAGCGCTCTCTCAGTCTTCAAGACGTTCAAGACAGCAAGTATCAAATCCTTTGCCGAAGATGGAGGCGAATATGAACCGTTGACCTCCACCTTTACAGTCTCCGGGACTTCAAACCAGACTTTCCCAGTCTTGAAAGCAAAAGCAATGTCTTGATCTCCCATTCCCTGTCCAAACGCTCCCACGGCTCCGAGGATATTCATGTGGCTGTCGGTGCCGACAACAATGAGACCTGGCAGAACCAGCCCCTGTTCCATGAGGACGTGTGTCCCTATCCCCATGTCGACATCGAAAACCCTTATCCCTTGCACCTCTGCAAAGTCCCTGCAGATCTGCTGGTTGTTGGCGTAGGGCACATTCTTTGCCGGCACCACGCAGTCAAAGGTGAAAAAGGTTTTGGATCTATCCCCGACACTGCTTCCAGCATATTCGCGTTCGAAATTCTTCACGACGTTTGCGCCCCCAAAATCACGCGCTGACCTGAGATCGAGATCCATCCACACTACCTTCCCCGGTGCGACCTCGTCACTCGTATGATTCTTGATTATCTTCTCAATTACAGTATTGCCCATGGCGAACATGCTGAGCTAAAGGTTTCTTGCTACCTCTTCTGCAACCTCAAGTGTAGTGTTCTTTCCTCCCATATCGTACGTCCGCACCTTCTCCGCCCTGATAACAGCTGCAATTGAATCTTCAAGCTTGTTTGACATCTCCTGCTCACCTATGTGTTCGAGCATCAGCTTCGTGGATATGAGCATGGCAGTTGGATTAACTTTGTACTGGCCTGCATACTTTGGTGCTGACCCATGTGTCGGTTCGAACAACGCGTAATCGTCACCTATGTTCGCGCTCGGGGAGAACCCCAGTCCGCCAACAAGCTGTCCGCAAAGGTCAGAGATTATATCCCCGAACATGTTCGAAGAGACAAGAACACCGTAGTCTTGAGGATTCTTGACAAGCCACATACACATGGCGTCAATGTTTGCTTCCCACAGTTCCACTCCCGGATACTCAGACGCCATCTTCCTCGCTTCTCCCACCATCAGCCCGCTCGTCTCACGGATCACGTTCGGTTTTTCGACGACTGTCACGGTCTTCCTGCCATTCTTCTTCGCATAATTGAACGCGCTCTTCAGGATCCTCTGGCACCCTTTCCTGGTGAATATCCTGCAAGACAATGCTATGTCTTCACAATCAACATCCTTGAATTTCGACATCTTCTTGTGCTTTTCGAGAAGAAGGGCCTTCAATTTCTCGGGCAGCGGCTGGAACTCAACACCGCAGTATAGTCCTTCTGTGTTTTCACGAAACACGACAAGGTCAATACCATCTCTGTAGTTCAGGGGATTGCCAGGATATGCCTTGCAGGGTCTCATGTTTGTATACAGATCAAACTCCTGCCTCAATCTGACGATTGGGCTGAAGTAGACGTACCCCTTGTCTGCGAGCTCAGGATCAATCTCCTTCGCGGCCTCTTCCCTCGGCTTGGAGGTTATGGCCCCAAAAAGACAGCACTCAGTCGTCTTCATCATGTCTATTGTTCTCTGAGGAAGAGGTTCACCCTCATGACACCAGAATTCCCATCCAACATCTCCGTAAACATACTCAGTATCTAGCTTCAGGGCTTTCAGGACGATCATTGCCGCTTCCATCACATCTTTTCCGATTCCGTCACCTGGAAGGACTGCAATTCTATGTTTAGCCATTTGTTTCCAGCTCCTTCTTGATATGGGCCAGCAAACCGCCATCTCTTATTATTTCCATTATGAATTCCGGAAACGGAACAAACTCATAGACCTTGTCTTTGGCGCGTATCTCTCCACTGACCAGGTCAATTTCGATGATTTCACCGGGCTTCAGAGTTCCGGCCGCGTCAGGGCATACTATCGCGGGAAGTCCGAAGTTGATTGCATTCCTGTAGAATATCCTGGCGAAAGACTCTGCGATGACTCCTTCAACTCCAGCGTATTTAAGGCAGGACGCGGCCTGCTCTCTGGATGAACCGCACCCGAAGTTGCTGCCCGCGACTATTATATCGCCCTTCTCGACCTTGCCTGCAAAATCCGGATCCAGGTCTTCCAGCGCGTGGCCTGCTATCTCCTGTGGATCAGTAACAGTGTAGGTGTACTTACCAGGAAAGATTACGTCTGTGTTAACGTCATTGCCGTACTTCCAGACTTTGCCCACTACGCAATCCTCCTCTCAGAGATCCCTCGGGTCAGTGATTACTCCCCTCAAGGCCGTTGCCGCTGCAGTTGCCGGGCTTGCGAGGTAGACTTGGGCATCTTTGCAGCCCATCCTCCCTTTGAAATTACGGTTCGCTGTGCTCAAACAAACCTCTCCTGGCGCAAGCGCACCCTCATGAGCACCAAGACATGGCCCGCAGCCAGGGTTCATGATTACAGCTCCGCTCTCACTGAGCGTTTCTATTATCCCCTCACTCAGCGCTTCCCTGTAAACCTCAGTTGATGCAGGAAATACGAGGAGCCTCATCCCCTTGCCTAAGGACTTACCCTCCAGGATCTCCGCAGCCTCCTTCAGGTCTTCTACCCTCCCATTTGTGCATGTCCCTATCAGAACTTGGTCAATCTTGACGTCTCTTAACTCATTTACCGGCTTGACGTTGTCTACCGTATGTGGACAAGCTACTTGAGGAACAAGACTCCCCACATCAAACTCCACCGTCTTCTCGTATTCAGCATCCCCATCAGAAACGACCACTTTATATCCAGTATTTGTACGTGTTTGTAGCCAGTCAAAGATCCTGTCGTCCGGTGCTACGTAGGCTATCTTCGCTCCCATCTCCGCGCCCATGTTGCAGAGCGTCATCCTCCCACCAACAGATAGATCGCTAATTGTCTCACCAGCAAACTCGACTGCTTTATAGATAGCAGCGTCAGCGCCAAGCTCCCCAATAATGTATAGAATTAGATCTTTGGGAGAGACTCTCTCGGACAGTTTACCGCTTATCTGAATTCTCATTGTCTGAGGAACTCTCAACCATAATCTGCCAGTCGCGTAGATGGCAGCAACTTCGCTCCTTCCCACCCCTGCGGAAAAAGCGCCAAGTGCACCATAAGAGGTTGTATGGGAATCAGCACCCAGGACGAGGCTTCCAGGGAGGGCGTGCCCCCTCTCAACCATGACCTGATGGCACACACCCGAGTTGATATCGTAGAAGTTGGTTATGTCCTGCTGCTGTACAAAATCCCTTATTACTTTGTGGTTGAGAGCATACTTCTCAGTAGCCGCAGGAACACAGTGGTCGAGAACGATGACTATGCGGTTCGGATCCCAGACCTTATCTGTGCCGATGGAGAGGAACTTCCTGGATATGTCTGCCGTGTTGTCATGAGACAGTACAAAATCGGGCCTGGCATCAACGATCTCTCCTGCCTTCGCTGAATCGAGCCCTGCATTCTCTGCCAAAACCTTCTCAGCAAAGGTTCTCCCCAAACCTCACCTCACGTCAGTGTTTCAAATGTGATAAAGTCAGCGTGGTGGAGTATTATGGCCTCGGGAGTTTTCCGTTGACCCTCGCCCTCTTTCGAATGGCAGGCCACGGCATGGATTATCTCTTCTGGTATGTCTTCCAGGTAACAGAGGCCCACGCCTGAAAATGGGTGTCTCAGAAGTTGGCCGGATTTTGTCTTCACAAACTTCCCATCCTCAGCTTGCCCAATTTCCAAAAGCTTCCCTACATCGTGCAAGAGACCGCATGCAACCACGTAGTCATCCTTGATCTGGATAGAGTCCAAATATGCCGTCTTGAGATGGTCCTTTGCTGCGATACATATGTTGGTAACCAGGCGGGTATGTTCTATGATGTTAACCTTTGCATCTTCCAGCAATAGCGTGAACGGCATCTTGAGTAAAGCCTCCATTTCCCAGCCCCCGGCTTCCAGGGCTCTTTGCCAGACACGAATACATTTCTCCCTGAGCTCTGCGTCCTGAATCAGATTGAACTCCGGTATGCACTCAATCAACTGCAATCTAGTCGTCAAGCGGACGGCTCCTCTCTTCAGCTTGTCGAGAAAGACTACTTTCCTTTGAACTGAGGCTTTCGCTTTTCAAGAAAAGCCTTCGTCCCTTCATTCTTGTCCTCTGTGTCGCAGACTTCACCAAATCTCTCAGATTCCACTTTCAGTGCTTCAGCCATGGGCATGTCGAAACCAGTATCTATAGAGTTCTTCGCAAGTCTCAATGCAATGGGTCCCAGGTCCGCCAGTTTGGCGGCAAGGGCTTTGACCTCACTCATCAACTTCTCATGGGGAACAACTCTCTCCACAAGGCCAATCCTCAAAGCCTCCTGAGCATCAATCACCTCTCCCGTCAGTATGAGCTCTTTTGCTTTGCCCTTCCCCACAAGCCTGGAAAGCCTCTGGGTCCCCCCATATCCAGGAATGAGGCCCAGAGTCACCTCTGGCTGGCCGAATTTCGCCTTTTCAGAAGCGATTCTTATGTCACATGCCATGGCAAGTTCACAGCCTCCACCAAGAGCGTACCCGTTGACCGCGGCTATTACTGGCTTGGGAAGAGCCTCAATCTTACCAAATGCGGCCTGGCCGTTGCGGGTGATCTCCAGGCCTCCTTCTCTGTCTGCTGCGTTCAGTTCACTTATGTCCGCGCCGGCCACGAATGACTTGTCGCCGCTCCCGGTAACTATGACAGCCTTTACGTTCTTATCGCTGGCGAGCTCATCGAAGCACTGGAGAATCTCCGCTACGGTTCGTTTATTGAGGGCATTCAGGACCTGAGGACGGCTCACGGTCACAACAGCATATCCATCCTTCTTATCGACGAGCAGATTCTTGTAGCTCATCAGCCGCAACCACCTTTCTTTTCAGGCTTCAAGGATGAGAACCACTGCCCTCTCCCGAGCGTGGAGGACATATTCCTCGCCCTCGCTAATCTCGAGTAAGTCGCCTTCTTGCACCTTTTCGGACGTATCTCTCACCACAGCTTCGAGACTTCCAGTGACACAGAAGATGTAAGTGTCCTTCATGGCATTCTTAGGAGCCTCTTTTCCCTCAAGCACCTTAGCTCTAAAATAGTACAGTTCCAGGGACGCAAGGTCTAATACAGTCCCCGGACTCGCCCAGCCCAGTTCAACCGGTATGCTTATCTTTTTCATAGTATGACTATTCTATGTTAACACAAAATTCTGTCAAGACCAAACATGAAACTACGAAATTCCCCTCGCGCCGTCCCCCCCCACCGTCGAAATTCCCATCTACCCACCCTGCACCTACGAAACTGCGAAATTCCTCCCAACCCTCCCTAACACCTTCGAAATTGCTGGATCGCCCCCCGTTCACCCTACCACAGCTCTCAGCCTCCAAATCACCCGTACGCTATATGAGGTACACTGTACGATAGCTTTATGCGTACTTTGGGCGTGAAAGTACATCTTAGGTTTTCAATTTCGCAATTTCGTAGTTTCGTAATTTCGTGTTTTTCGTTCTATCTGCTATACTTGCAGCCGCAATAGTCCTGCCTGATCAAACCATACTTCTTTGAGAGCTCGACGCTCCTCTTAAAACCTTCATTCTTTTTCCAGTCACCTTCCAGAAATGCAACTCCTACTTCCATGGAAACACGCTTGCCTATTGCATTTATGAGGGTGGCATTCTTCTGGGGGCCTATGGTCAACGTGGTTGCGAAATAGTCTGCCCCGATTAGCTTCGCCTTGCCGCCCGTCCTTTGAAGCCTCTTGCGGAAGCATATCTCGCACCTTTTCCCACCCTCGGGCTCATTCTCTAACCCCTTGGCCTTCTCAAACCAGATGTCTATATCGTATTCGTCGTCGATGAATGAGGCCTTCATGATTTTTGACATCTCTCTTGCCTGGTCGAGTCTGAATCCGTATTCGGCTTCTGGATGGATGTTGGGATTGTAGAAATAGCAAGTTATCTCGTAGTCGTTCTTGAGCCTGTCTATGACTCCGAGAGCGCACGGTCCGCAGCAGGTATGCAAAAGCAGCCTTGGTTTGTCCTCTTTCTTCTCCGGGCCGCCCCGGTCTTTCACGCTTTCACCTCGTCTTCTTGTGACCCACTGGAATAACATAAAGAGGTGCTTCATCTTCAGACAAATTGAGGAGTCTCTTCACCTCGGCATCCTGGAAAGCGCCTATCGTGACGCCCCCAAGACCGAGCGCAATGGTCTGTAGAAGAAGATTTTCAGCAGCGTGGCCAACCTCTATGTGGACATATCTCTGAGCACGCTTCCCATATTTTGCTGCCGTGCGCGAGTAAAAGCCGGAAATGACGAAGCAAGCTGGCGCCTGTCTTATTGCGGACTGCCCCAGGCTCGCATCAGCCAAATCGTCCTGTGCTATCCCTTTTCTGTTGAGCTCAATGGAATGGATTTCTGGCAGATAGTGCCATAGCATATTCCGCCAGAGCACATAAACCTCAAGCGGATAAAGCGCACCTGCTGACGGTGCTGCTCTTCTCCTCCAGGCAGCTGTCTCGGTCACGCCCTGGGCTGCCCAGAAAAGCTGAGAAATCTGGAAGAGAGTGAGATCCTGCTCCTTGAATGACCGAACAGAACGTCTGGCAGAGATTGCTTCTTCTACTGACAATTTTCCGAGGACTTTTGCTTGTGGCAGGGAAAGAGTATCTCCAATACTTGTAGCCTTATCAGGATCTGAGACCATCTTGGCCCAGCAGGTGCCGGCTGCAAGTAGAAGTAGAATAGCCACCAAGATTGAGCAAAGCTTGAACATAGGCTCCTCCTCAGTCCAGTCTTGGTTTGCAGATGATTTCTCTTACTTTCAGGTCGAAGAACATGTGGACGTTCGCAGGCCTGATTACACAGGCGGTGTCCGCACCCTTGGATGTCCCAGCAACAGCGATAACGTCCTTGTTGCCGCTTATCAGTCCGGCATCCATGGCCATGAGGACAGTTTCACAGGCGACCTTCATCCCTTCACCGAATATGCGGAGGGTGTACGCAACAATCTCTTCTGTCATATATGTACCGAACTTCTTCCTGACCGCTCTACCTACGCCGCCGAATGCGTGCTGGCACGTAAGGATCTTGCCTCCGTTCTTCTCAATTGCCTTTCGGTACTCCTCCCTCAACTGCTGGACATCCGTCTCTGAGAATCCGGCAGAATGCGTCACGACTATTACCTTCTTACCCTTAAACCTTTCTACAGCCTTCACGCCTGTATCACCTCTTGTCGAGGCGACGACTACAGTATCTATGCCTAACTCATTTGCGCGCTTTGAGACAAGATCAAGAACTCTGGCGGTATTAACCTCACCGGCCTCTTTGAAGTACTCAACTTCCACGCTGATGTTTTTCATGTCTGAACTCCTCCTCCCAGGCTCATTAACTCAGATATCCAAGAGATAATATTCACATAGGATGGTCGAGTCAAGAACTTCATTGCATAGGCTATCAGCTTCCCCATAAGTATCAAGTGAGTGCGTTCGCAGCAGTTAAGCAGTATACAGCACACGCCCCGGCATCCAGCAATGCCTTCGTGCATTCCTCAAGTGTGGCGCCGGTGGTGGTCACATCGTCAACGAGGAGAATCTGTTTATCTCTTACTGATTCTCGATCCAGAACCTTGAACGCTCCGGCAACATTTCCCCTCCTTTTCTTTCTGGAAAGCCTTGTCTGCTGTTTTGTGAACTTTGTTCTCACCAGGCTCTTGGCAACCACGGGAAGATTCATCTCCCTTGAGATTTCCTTTGAGAGGAGAAGTGCCTGATTGTAACCCCTTTCTCTCTGCCTTACTCGATGTAGCGGGACAGGGACAATTGCGTCCACACGGCTCATCTCTGAGTCTGCGAGCGCAAGTCGCGACATCATTTTGCCCAGTTTCTTGGCAATGGACAGGCGGCTCCTGTACTTGAGGGACTTTATCGCTTCTGCGAGTACTGATTCATAGATTCCCACCGCCCTGCGTCTCACGTATGCCTTTCCATATCTCTCGCAAGCCCTGCACAGGCCAGCACGTCTTAGTGGCCTGCCGCAGACCTGACAGTACGGCGAATCTACAGGTCTTATTCTGAGATAGCACGCATCACATATTGTGCGCTCATTCTTGAAGAGCGGCGCCTTGCACACCAGGCAAAAGGGAGGGAAAAGAAAATCGATTATGTCACGAAGCATGGTCTTCCCAAACACCCTTTCTGCCCCCCTATCATTGTAGAACGTAGAAGTTAGAACTTAGAACGAAGATTGAGAGATACGTTCTTGGGAGAAGCACGTACTCCCGCTCAGGGAGCACAGAAACCCCGAAGATACAACCAACAAAAAACTGATGTGTGAGTGGTATCAGTATTATGGTGAGGACACAGGGGTAGATTGGCTCAGTTCTGCTGAGCCGCCGAATTTCTTACGGCTCAGGACAGAAAGCATCACTATGCTCACTATCAACGTGCCAATACTGGTCAGTTGGCTTTCAGTCACCTGCCAACTGCCTATCTGGTATATGGAAGAAGGCTCATAGTATCTGAAAAAGTCGATAAAGATTCTCCACAGCGAATACAGAATCACATATCTCCAGAATAGAGAACCATTGAACCTCCACCACCTCTCCATCCATAAGAGCAAGAAGAAAATGACCAGACCTGCAAGTGATGAGTAGAGTTGAGTTGGATGGATGTGGACAGAGGCTCCATAGACTTGATCGGCATAGGAACCCAAAGGAAAGAGGATGCCCCATGCCCTTGTGGTGGGCTCTCCAAAACAACAGCCATTGAGGAAACATCCAATCCTTCCAACGAAAAAGCCGAAAGAGAGTGACGGAGCAACTATGTCCGCCACTATCCAGACATTCAGTCTCTTCCTTTTGAGATAGACCATTCCAGCAATGAATCCGAGAACAGCTCCTCCATAGAAGGTCATGCCCCCGCGCCATATGGCGAATACCTCCAGGGGGAAGTCTTTGAAATCGGAAAGATGAACAAGGACGTAGGCAAGTCTACCGCCGATAACTCCGGCCACTATCACAACTACGGCCATGTCAACTATGTGCTGTGGGTCAAGCCCCTTCTTCTTTGCCCGCAGGTACGCAATAGCTATCCCTGCCAGAAAGGCAAGGGCGAGCATCAGTCCCCAGGAGTGAAGTGCCAAAGGGCCCAGCTTGGCTATGGTAGGAAACATCTCCTATGCTCCTCGATGATCAGTATTCATATCTGTGTCTGCTTATGTTTAGAATCAGAGCGACTGCTATCATGGAAAATAAGAGGGATGAACCACCGTAAGTGATGAACGGCAGGGGCGTACCTGCTATAGGCACTATCCCAAGCGTCATTCCCACATTCACCACAGCCTGGTAACCAATATAAGAGATGAGACCAATGCATGCAAGGCTGGAGAACCGGTTCTTGCAGGTTCTGGCAAGGCCAATTGTCTTCCTTATCATCACATAGAAAAGCAAGAGCACAGCTATACATCCGAGGAAACCAAGTTCTTCACCGATGACAGAGTAGACGAAATCAGTATGTCTCTGAGGAAGAAACTCCAATTTCTTCTGAGTCCCATGCAAAATACCTTTCCCCCAGAATCCACCAGACCCGATTGCAATTTTCGACTGTATGATGTGCCAGCCTGCTCCTGTTGGATCGAGACTCGGATTGAGGAAGCCAAGAATCCTCTTCTGCTGATAGGTTTTCAGGGACCTCCATATGAGCGGCGTAGCAATACCGACTGCTGGATTTGCGATAAGCAGGTATGCTGCTTCACTCAGCTGAACTCGAAGTGCATATATGGATATGAGCAGAAGAGCAAAGAAGACAAGCCAGGAGACGAGGTTAAAAGCGGCAGCGATAGAGACCAGCGGCGTCACCAGGAAGAAGAGGTAAATGCCCTTTACCCTGCCCCAGAAGAGCATGGCAAGAAGAATGATTCCGAACACCGTTGCCGTACCCAAGTCGGGCTCTACGAGCACAAGGATGAAAGGTATTCCCGTCAGGACTGTGGGGAGAACCAGCCCTTGAAGGCTTTCTCTTCTGAATCTTCTGTCGGACATGGTTCTTGCCAATACCAAAACCAGGGCAAACTTGGCGAACTCCGAAGCCTGAAAATGGACAGGACCGAAGTGAAGCCACCTTCTGGCACCGATACCTGAAGGAAAGACCAAGACCGCCAGCAAAAGGAGGATTGACATTCCGTAGATGACCAGGGCAAACGCTTGGAAGGTCTTGGATGGAGCCGCAATGACCAGGCCGGCCACAACACCGCCACAGAGCAGCCAAATGATCTGCTTAGCAAAAGGACTGGAAAGCGATGTGTCTGCTCCTGTTGCACTGTATATTACAAGCAGGCCCAGCAGCACCAGAACTGATGCAGGTACGAAAATGCCAAAGCTGGAACCTGTGAAAGCCCTGGCCCTCATGTTGCTCCCTTTGCCTCGGGCGACAGGTAGGCTTCAATAAGCCTTCCCGCAAGTGGGGCGGCAACACTCCCCCCGTGACCAGCTTTTTCAACGACGACTATCAGGCAGATGATCGGGGAGTTGAAGGGAGCAAATCCTACAAACAGTGAATGGTCTTCTCCGAAAGGATTCTCGACAGTTCCGGTTTTGCCCGCGATTTTGAACTGTGAAGATCTGGCCAATCCGCCCGTCCCACCTGGATCATTGACAACTCCGTACATCGCCTCCCTGAGAATCTGTATTGTACTGTCTTTGAGAGCCACCCTCTGATCTTCAACCTCTGCTCTATACAGCTCTGCCCCTCGGTGACCTATTGCCTTCGAGACAATGTAGGGCCTACACCTCACTCCCCCAGTAGCTATGCTGGCTATGGCTCTGCAAATCTGAACTGGTGTGCAGAGCATTTCTCCCTGACCAATGGCGAGATTGAGAGCCACGCCCTTTGACCACTTTCCCCTCCCAAAGCGGTCATTGTACCATTTGCGCGTGGGTACGAGGCCAGAGCTCTCATCCGGCATGTCGAGACCTGTCTTTCGCCCAAAACCAAGATCAAGGCCGGCCTCAGCAAGGCGTTCAATCCCGAGGGCAGCCCCTATCTGATAGAAGAACACATCACAGGATTGGACAATGGCTGGAACGATTGTGAGTCTTCCGTGTTTCGACCAGCAGCCAAATGCTCTATCGCCGTACTTGAATGAACCGGTGCATGGCGCGAATCTGGTCCATCGGCCTGCGGTCCGGGTCTCAAGCGCAGCTGCCGCAGTCACAATCTTGTATGTCGAACCTGGCGGATAGGCACTCTTACTCACCCTGTCCCACATGGGAGATGCCGGGCTGCTGACCAGCGTCTCCCATGCCTCCTTGGATATACCCACAGCGAAAAGGTTGGGGTCGAATCCAGGCTTGGAATAGGAGACGAGGACTTCTCCACTTCTGGGGTCCATTCCAAAAACACATCCACGCTCGTAGTTGGAAAGTGCCTCTACAGCCAATTGCTGTAGTCTTGAATCAATCGTCAAATGAATGTCGCTTCCGGGCTCTGCAACCACCACCTTTCTATCCGGGAAGGGTCCGATCTCTCGTCCCCTTGCGTCGACCTCAACGAACTCCACCCCGTCTTGACCTCTGAGATAGTATTCATAGTGGGCCTCCAGACCAGTCTCCCCAATCATATCTCCGTACCTGTATCCCCTTTCTGACAAGCTTTTCAGCTTCTTCTGAGAAATCTCTCCAACATATCCGATAAGATGGCACAGGGTGTCTCCGAATGGATACCTCCTTATCGGTTCTACCTCAACCGCAACTCCGGGTAAGTCGAGTTTGTGCTCCTCCACCCAGGAGACGACCTCTATGCTCACGTCTCTCGCAATTCTCTGTGTGATGAGGGGCCGCTTCTTCGCCTCAGCCAGCTTCACTTTGAGGGCCTGCACGCTCTTGTTCAGGACAGGCGAGAGCACACGAGCCAATGTATCGGCGTTCCCGATCTGATAAGGAAGGATCAGAATTGAATAGCCTGGCCGGCTGTCTGCCAGCACTTCACCATCCCTGCTCAATATTCTTCCCCTGGGCGCGTGGGTAGAAACCATTTTCACCCGGTTTTTTTCAGCAAGTTCGAAATAACGGGAATAGCCGAAGACCTGGAGCTGGAATGCTCTCAGGCCGAGGAGGGCAAAGATAATTCCAGTAAGACCGATGAGGATTCTGCTCGGCGTCTTCAAGACACTTTCCACCTGACTCTGACCAAATGGAGTCCTAAGAAGATGGCTGCTCCAACAACCGAAGTATATATCGCTCCTGGCACACCATACCTGACAAAGAACCGAATGAAGCTGCTGGGACCTCCTGAGGAAAACGCAAAGTATAGCAGGGATTCTGCCAGAGAGACGAATAGTAGGACAAGGATCTGCGAGATGTATTTCTCTTGGTACAGGGTCGTTGCCAGGCTGCCAATAAGGAATCCTGCACTGGTGAGGATGAGTGCATTCAGGCCCATGTGCTCCGGTGAGAAGAGATCCAGAAAAATCCCGCTGGCAAAGCCGAACCACATCCCTGAAGACCTCCCCCAGAAGAGCGATATCAATATGAGTGCAACAAGGAATAGATTGGGTTTGACCGATATCACCTGTAGGCTATCGAGAAGCGTGACCTCTATGATTGCGGCAAAGAAGAATATGAGAATTCCGCTAGCCAACTTCATGGCCTATTCCCCGCCCATAGGTCTCTGCTGGGTCCGCCTCATCTCCTCCAGCCTTACAGATTTCACCACGAAGATTTCCTCCATGCTGGAGAGGTCGGCGGCAGGAGCTATCTCGATGTCGTGGAACAGGCCGGTATTGTCCGGTTTCATGCTGACTATCACCCCCACCAGCAGACCTTTTGGAAAGATCCCTCCCAGCCCACTTGAAACTATCGTGTCTCCAACACTCACCTGGGCCTGCACTGGTACATTCTCCAGAGAACAGTTGGAACCCCCCTTCCATCTGAGGATACCGATCACCCTCGATTTCATCTCAAGACAGCTGACTCTAAAATCCCTATCAAAAATGGTTTGCACCAGAGAAGTCCCTTCCACAACTTCAGAAATCTTTCCGACTAACCCTTCAGCAGTTACAACAGGCATTCCCGGCCTGAGTTGAGCGTCTTTGCCTCTGTCAATTACAAACGATTCTGTGAGCCTGTTGGGATCCCTTCCGATCACCTCAGCGGGCACCAGTTCCAGACCCTTTCTCTTCTTGAAGTCGACCAGTTTTCTCAGGTTTTTATTCTCGTACTCGAACTGCCTCAACTGTTGATTCTCTATGGAAAGCTCAGTTACCTGCTGCCTCAACATGGCATTTTCGTTGCTGAGGTTAGAAAGGCCTTTCCAGTGGGCAATCGATTTTTCAAATGGATAGAAGACCACCATTGAGACTGCTCGCGCTACCTTGACCTGCCGGAGGTCTCCCATAAAAATGAGAATGAGAGAGATACCGACGAGCACACCAAAGATGACTATCTCTCTCTTTGAGTGGGAATCTTTGCTAACGACTTCCACGCTACTCTCTGGTGGACGTTATGAGAAGGTTTTCGTAGTGCTCAATCTCATCAAGAATCTTGCCCGTGCCCAAGACAACGCATTCCAACGGGTTATTGACAACGCTTATGGGTAGGTTGGTGTCCTCTCTCAACAGGGCATCGAGGCCCCTCAACAGGGAACCCCCTCCTGTCATCACTATTCCCTTATCCACGATATCTGCAGCCAGCTCCGGCGGGGTCTTCTCCAGAGCACTTCGCAAAGCTTCTGTTATCAGTGCCACTGGCTCCTTGAGTGCCTCTCTTATCTCGGCAGAGCCGACCTTTATTGTTTTCGGTATTCCCGCGACGAGGTCAATTCCTCTCACCTCCATTTCGGTCTCTTCTGGAAGGGGTGAAGCGGAGCCTATCCTTATCTTGATCATCTCGGCAGTCTGCTCGCCGATCATGAGGTTATAGGTCTTCTTGAGATACTGGAGGACAGCGTCGTCCATCTCATCGCCACCCACGCGTATCGAGCTGTTGCACACTATCCCGGAAAGAGCAATAACAGCTATTTCGGTCGTTCCACCTCCAACATCTATCACCATGTTTCCGGCTGGAGTGTTCACGGGTAGACCAACACCAACGGCCGCTGCAATAGGCTCTGCAACCAGATAGACCTCGCGGGCGCCCGCATGCTCCACAGAATCGCGTACCGCTCTCATCTCCACGGCCGTAATCCCCGAGGGGACGCAGACAATGACTCTGGGTCTTATGAGGAACCTCTTCTTCTGAGCCATTGCAAGAAAAAACCTGAGCATCTCCTCCACCACCTCGAAGTCGGCAATCACTCCATCCTTCATCGGTCTCACTGCCCTTATCTCATCAGGAGTTCTTCCCAGCATCCGTTTCGCTTCTCTACCCACAGCTATCGGTTTGTGAGATCGATTATCAATGGCTACGACGGAGGGCTCATTGAGTAATATGCCGCGGCCCTTCACATAGATGAGTGTGGTGGCGGTTCCCAGATCTATGGCCATATCATTGGTGATCCAACCTGAGAAGAGCCTTTTGAAGCTGAATGCCATTTATCTACCCCTCACCATCTAAGATCTCAGATCTAAGATCTTGTATTTGGGAATTTATACTCTGTCCTTTGTACTTCGCTCTTCGTCCTCAGTACTTTGGAGAATATACTATGTGTGACTGGACACAATCAAGGGGAAAATACTCAAAGCTATAAGCCGTAAGCCATAAGATAGCTGTCAGTTCTGACTGGAGATCACGAAATTCCTCCCAACCCTCCCCAACACCTTCGAAATTGCTAGATCGCAGCCCGTTCACCATACCACGGCTCTAAGCCTCCAAATCACCTATACGCTATACGCCGTACCCTGTACGGAAGCTTTAGGCGTGCAAGTACATCTTAGGTTTTCAATTTCGCAATTTCGTAGTTTCGTAATTTCGTCTTTTGTGTCTAGCAATCTTGTCGTTACTGGTTTTGTGTTCGATTTGCTCTTTTCAGCACTTCAGGTGCAATCTGTGTCACTTTGGGTGACCTTATGACATCTATTTTGTCGGTCAATTTACTGGCAGGCTCTCGTATCCTAGTGTGATAAAAGAAGTTAAGTCGTCTGCACTTTCCGTCCCGTAGGGCATGTTTTTTGCTACTAGTATCAAACGGGAAAGACTTATGGAAAGAAAAACGCGACCCCACAGAACTCCTCTGGAGGACAGAAGACAAACCATCCTGGCCTTCCGGTGGCTTATTGCCCTGACCTCTCTCCTGTTGATGATATACGGCGCCAAGGGGTTAGGATTGACAAGGGGGGAGTATCTCTTCGTAGCCTTTCTCGTGGGATCCAACCTGGCGCTGACCTTGGCGCCAAGAAGACTCTTTACGCGCACCGGGTTCATAGCGTCCATCTTCGGTATGGACATAGTTTTACTGTTCCTGGTCATACATCTGTCCGGTGGAGCTGGCGCAGAGCTTTATGCACTGTACTTCCTCGTAGTGTTTCTGGCGCTTCCTGCCAGGTCAATCCCTGTCTCAGTGATGGTCGCATTCTTCGCCAGCCTGCTTTACGGAGTGGTTACTTACAAAGCATCCGGTGTACCCGGGCTCCTTCAGACAAGCTTCCTGATCAAGATTCCCTTTTTCTTTGCGGTTGCAGTATTTGGGAACCTCATGTCCCGCGAGGCGAGAGCACTAAGACGGCAAAAAGAGGAGAGCAAGGAACTGACCGAGCAACTAAGAAGAAACCTGGAGACAGCCACAGAATCCAAGGACAGGCTGAACGACAATCTCTTTGTGATGCAAAACTACAATGAAAGCATAGTGAGCAGTATTGAAAGCGGTGTAATAGTAATGGATCTTGATGGAACGATCACTGCCTTCAACCCGGCAGCGCAAGAAATCACAGGCGTGCGCCGCGATGACGTGTTCTTGAAAAAGTCCAACACAAACAAGACCCTTCAAGCAATCTGTTCTTTTATGGAACAGGGTAAAGAAAAACCGGCTAGACACCAGGAGCTAATAATGCAGACCGCCTCCGGAGAAGGCAAGATCCTTGGTATCTCGGTCTATCCCCTAAAACACAAAAAAGAAAGGGTAGTGGGAACTGTTGGCATATTCACAGATCTCACTGAGATGAACAAGCTGCGTGAGAAAGTGAGGGAGTCTGAGAAGTTGTCCATACAGCAGGAGATGACTGCGCGTTTCGTCCACGATCTGAAGAAACCGCTCAGTTCTATTCAGCGCCTTTCTGAGCTGATTCTTTCGGAAGGTGAGAACAAGGAGAAGAGGAATAGATATGCGGCAGCGATTTCAAAAGGGGTCGTCGGCATTGTCAGAACCATCAGGGAAATGCCCACGCTCTCAAAGGATACGAAACCTGAGAGGAAACTACTAGATGCCAATGCCCTGGTGAAGGAAGTAGTTGATTCCATGAAAGTGCACGCTGAAAAAAACGGCTCGTCGATGGCATGGAACCCGGGAAAAGATCTTCCCCGAATATTTGGAGATAGAGAACAACTGAAGAAGATGTTTTTCAATCTCCTTCTGGATTCTATCCGGGCTGTAGGAACTGATGGAAAGATACAAGTTTCCACCAGTAAAGCCGGAGCGGGCGTGTCGGTGGAAATAGAAGGCAACGGTCCAAACACCACCAACAGGACTCAGGCAAAGAGGTTCAATCCATTCCTCCCCACGAAGGCCAGAGAGGCAGGTTTAGCTCTGGCAATACACGGAAAGATCGCGGAAGACCACGGCGGAACCATTGAGGTGCAGACTGAGGCAGGAAGAGGCCCGAAGTTCACAGTAAACCTTCCTGCCCCCCAGCCCACGTCAGTGTCGAAGCCAGACGCTCCGCTTCCTCCTATGGAGAAGGAGACGGTGCTGGTAGCAGATCTCGAAACAAATCCCAAGCACCAAACCTGAGACAAATTCCAAATCACAATTCCCGACTCGTTTCGCGTCGTACGGCGTATAACGTAGTCCGCTCTTATATCTCATGCCTTACATCTAGAGTAAGATCTGTTTGTAGTTGGAAGTCGCCATGTCTTCAATTTCGCAATTTCGGGCGGGATTGGCTAGGTGGGTGGAGAATTTCCCAATTTCGTCTTTTCATGCCAGCAGTCTCACATCTTACATCTGATTCTTGTCGAGCTCTGTCTTTGTCTCATGGCCATCGATTCTATTTTCGATTTTCCATTTTCGATTTTCGTCACCTTAAGTTTTCCGGTCCAGCAGTTCCCTCACGCCGCGAAGCAACTCTGACACTGCGTAGGGCTTTTGTAGAAAGGCATACCCCTTCACCTCAAGGGTCTGCCAGTTTGCTATCTCTTCGGCATAGCCACTGGCCAGCAAAACCCGAAGTTCGGGTTTTTCCGAAACCAGACGTTCTACGAGTTCTACCCCATTCCCGTCAGGAAGGACTATGTCACTGAAGACAAGGGCAAAATCTTTTCTCTCCTCTATGAAGATGCGAATAGCTTCCTTCACATTACTGGCCACAGATACGACGTATCCGTTCTCAGCCAGCACGCTTTCCACAAGTTCTCTGACGCTATCTTCATCTTCGACCACGAGAATCAACCCCCTTTGCCCTTGAGGGCCTCAGTAGAACCGTCCTCCGGGCCTTCTTCCTCTGGCCCTTCACTACTGGACGGGAGATATACCATGAAACACGAGCCTTGCCCTGGTGTACTCTCCACATCAATCCAACCGTTGTGATGTTTCACAATCCCATACACCACAGAAAGCCCGAGGCCTGTTCCTTTTCCCCGTTTTTTGATGCTGGAAAAGGGCTCAAATATGCGGGAAAGTGTCTCCTTATCCACACCCACACCCGTGTCCTCAACCAATAAGCGGACAAACCTCCCCCGCCGTGCATAATTGTGAATCCTACAGTAGTCTTCGTCTACATCAACGTTCTCGGTCCTGATAGTGATCTCTCTACCATTTGGCATTGCGCCCTTGGCGTTTACAGCCATGTTTACGACTGCCTGCTGGATCTGTCCTGCATCGGCATTCACAGAACAGAGGTCCGGCTCAAAACTGGTGATGATAGGGTACTTCTCGTCGAAGACTCGCTTGAGCATCCTGACACATCCCAGATGGCTTTATTAAGATTGACAGGCCTAGAAGCCACGCGGTGAGGCCGGCTGAAAAGAAGCAGTTGGTCTGCGAGACTGGCCGCACGGATAGATGCCTCACGAACATGGTCCACATCTTGATAGGCCTGATGATCTTCTGGGAGCTTCACTAAAGCCAGATCCGGGTATCCCCGAATGGCTGTCAGTAGATTGTTGAAGTCATGAGCCATCCCGCCGGCCAGTCTTCCGACTGCCTCCATCTTCTGCCACTGGCGAAGCTGAGCCTCCATTTTCTCTTCCTCCTCATCCGCCTTCTTCCACTCGGTGATGTCGCGGATTGCCCCCAGCATGACCTCTGGCTTCCCCTCCTCGTCGACGCGGCTGACGTCAGGTTGTGTCGAAGATATCCATCGCACTTCTTCGTCTGGGCGAATGATCCGATAAACCAGTCGTTCACCGGCGTGGTTTTTTGTCATCGCCTGGCTCGCTTTCTGCACATATTCTCTGTCATCGGGGTGAATGAACTTGTCTATCATGGCTTGAATGCTACCGGGTTGCTGCCCCTCAGGGATACCGTATATCCGGCACAGCTCTGCTGACATCAGGAATGAATTGTCTTTGACGTTCCACATCCAGCTGCCGACATGGACCAGACTCTGTGCCTGCTCCATCATAGCCTTATTTTGTCTAAGCGCCTCTTCCGTTTTTCTCCGCTCGGTGATGTTTGTGACTACCGCGACCGTGCCCTCGTAACTACCATCAGCCGCTGTCAACGCTGAGGCAGATATATCCGCATCCTTGATGCTACCATCCCTGCAAATCAGCCTGCTCTCGTAACGGCTGGAGTCTCCTTTCACTCTCGTGTGCGTTTGTTCCTGGTACCGCTTGAACTCCTTATGGTCTGTCAGTTTGGAGAGATTCATTCCGAAAAGTCCATCCAGAGAGCAGCCCAACATTTGGGCGAAGGCCGGGTTGACGAATATCAGGTTTTCGTTCTCGTCTGCAATACCGATTCCAGCAGAGGCCGTTTCTGTCAAAATCCGGTAGCGCTCCTCACTCTCCTGCAGTGCCACCTCTGGTCGTTTCCGCTCGGTGATATCGCGAATCGCAGCAAGAATAACCAGTTCATCCTCATATGTGATCATACGGGCATTGACCTCGCCGTCCCATACTGTATCGAAAAGGGCGCGGTACTTCGCCCCCGACCCCTTCAAGTGCACCCCCGTCGGCCGTGGCTTTGCATTCGCGGATTCCCCGTTGACTCTTTTCTTGGTCTTAGCTTTGTTTCCCATGTCTACCCCTTGGAACACATTTCAGCGAGATTCGAATTCTCAATGTTTGTCACATAGTTTTCTTTCCATTCACCCTGCGGCCTTGCGTCTGTATGCTTGATTAGAACTGGTATCTTTGCTTTCTTCTTTCCCTTTTTGAAGGCTGGATGGTAGGCAGATTCTGAACGTTGAACCCTGTCCTGGCGCGCTCTCAACATCGATCCACCCTTTGTGCTGCCTGACAATACCATACGCTACTGACAGCCCGAGTCCAGTCCCCTTTTTACGGTCCTTCGTAGTGAAAAATGGCTCAAATACGTGAGATATCGTCCAGTTGTCCATGCCTACCCCAGTATCCCCAACCGACACACAGACAAACTCCCCCGTACGTGCATCGCTGTGAGTCTTGCAGTAGTCTTGATCTATCTCCACGTTCTCGGTCTTGATAGTGATTTCTCCACCTTCTGACATGGCGTCCTTGGCGTTTACAACCATGTTCATGACAATCTGCTCCATGTGTCCGACATCGGCATGGACAGTCCGGAGAACTGGATCAAGATCCGTGATAACAGAAACATTCTCGCCGATGACTCGCTTGAGCATATTCAGCAGACCTGATATGGTCTTATTGAGATTCAGAGGCTTGAAAACCATAGGTCGGGGCCGGCTGAATAGAAGCAGTTGCTCCGTGAGCTTAGCCGCACGGATGGAGGCCTCACGAACATGTTCCACGTCTTGACAGGCCGGACCATCCCTTGACAGCTTCATTAAAGCCAGATCCGAGTATCCCCGAATGGCTGTCAGTAGATTGTTGAAGTCATGAGCCATCCCGCCAGCCAGTCTTCCGACTGCCTCCATCTTCTGTGCCTGCCGGAGCTGAGCTTCCATCGTGGCTTTCTCTTTCTCCGCCTTCTTCCGTTCAGTGATGTCAGTGAAGAAACCTATGTTGCATTCTTTTCCATCTATTGAAGCCTTGACTGTGCTTGTGTCTGCATATACTACTGTCCCGTCTTTTCTTAAGCATGGAATATCCGGGGCAAATGTCTTTTCTCCTCTGGCTCCAGCCTCAAATTCGGCGAGTACATGGCCTAAGAACTCCCTGGGATGAATGTCATCCACGAGCATGTTTTCCAGTTCCTCTAAGTCAAAGCCCAGCATTCTACATACAGCCGGATTGGCATATTTGAATTTCCTGGTTTGAATGTCTGATATGAGTATCCCTTCAGCAGCGGTTTCAAATAGGGTCTTGTATCTCGCCTCAGATTCCCTCAGCACTCGTTCAGCCCGGCTCCGCTCAGAGATGTCCCTGAAATTCTCAACGATACCAACCAGATCACCATCAGGTCCACGAAAGGGAGTTGCCGTCAGAATGCAAGGGATTCTAGAGCCATCCTTGCGTTCTTTTTCTCCCTCCCATTCGACCCGCTCTTCACCACCAAGAATGCGCCTCAATACACAACCAGGTGTATGGCATAGAGGGCCGTGAAGCACCTGATAACACTTCTTGCCCACCGCGTCATCCTCGGTTGTGCTCGCCAGGGTCGCAAAGGTCCTGTTGACCCGGACCACGCTGAAATCCTTATCAATCACACGCATCCCATCAGCCGCAGTATTGAATATCTGACGGAGTTCCGCATCAGCCAATCGGACTGTCTCCTCCGCCTTCTTCAGGTCGGTGATGTCTGTAGTAATTAGTGTTACAGCAACAACCTGCCCACAATGCTTAATTGGGCTTACCTCAGTCACATACCATGAAAGGCCACGGCGTGGCACAGCCACTTCACTCTCGTACCTACCCCACTCCCCAGTCTCAAAAGCCTGTCTAATTACTTCTTTTGCTTCGCGTTGGTACTCGGGAGATATGTAATCGTAGATGTTTTCTCCTCTTCCTTCTTCTGGTCTACCGCTTGGTGTGGCGCGATTCACAAACTCAATTGCGCCATCACGATCGGCGATCATGATGATGTTTGGTGCGTTGTCTACCAGGGACCGCCACTTCTCCTGAGATATCTCTAGTGCCTCCCTGGCATGTGTCCTCGCAAGTGCTATCCCGATGCTCACCCCAATGTTCTCAAGAAATCGAACCATCGTCAGATCAAGACGATTTGGGTGAGGATCCTTGAGCTCCAGAACGCCGATCAGTTCTTGATCTGAGTGCACCGGTATGAGTGCCAAAGATTCATAGCCCTCGTCATCACATTGTCCGTGGAGGCCCCTGGCTGAAAAGGCAGATAGGCAGTCCGACCTACTGTTAGCCCAAAAACTTCCTCTTTCAGTGAAAAAGGGCAACGAGGAATCCGTCTCGCCAGATATGATGGTCGTAAACAGGCATTCTACGTGCGGCGTTCTTTCCGGATTGCTGTCGACGCCCTTGCCCCCGTTTGTTGAAGTCAACTGGGACTGCGTCGGGCTGAGACTCTCAGTGCGCCCAATTGACGCATCGCCTTCGCCTTCCCGAAGACGTAAGTCGACCGATTCGAACCCCGTGAAGGACTTCAGCAAACCCACGATATCCTCGACTGGTTCTGACCCTTCATCTGTACAATTGAGGCGGCCCAGGATTCGAATAACCAGCGCTAGCCAATCCTTAGTCTGTCTGTACTCGGCTCGTGACGATCTCGACTCAGCTTCATCGATTATTCTGAACAGCTCATCTACGATATCAGACTTTCTTGCCTTCTCTTTTCCCATGAAGTGCGCCTCCTGCACGAGGTTTTGCCAGAGCGCATAGCCACCTCGACCCACGCTAATTAAGCACTGCAGGCTTCAAAGCCTATTCGATTGTATTTATTGAGCTACGCCCCGTACATTTGCTCTTGAGAATTTTGCCGGCCAAATCTGACTGCACACGGATTATCTCACACCAGACACCGGAAATCAAGGGATATTTAACTGCGTCGCTGTACACTATACGCTGTATGCTGAAGACCCGAAATCACGAAATTCCCAACCCACACCCGTCCTCACCCGAGAAATTACCTTCACCTCATCCCCCTGCCTTCGAAAATCGAAGATCAAAATGGAGCTACGCCATCGGAGAGGGCGTGAGGCCGCGTGTATCTCACTTCGTGAGAAACGCGGCAGGCAGGATAAACTCCGGATCTGCTTGTGCCAGATTGCTTCGGGTTGCCGCCGCTCTTCCTCCGTCGGCTCCCGCCGGCGAAGGACCAAAAATACCTCATCCCGCTCAGATGCCGGCTGGATCTTTTCGGCTCGCAATGACAGCTGTTTTCTCTGTCGTAGGTGCAAAGAGCAAGGGGCACTATTTCGTTTTCGATTTTCGTCATCTCATCTCTTTTTGTCAAGTAATTCCCTGACGGCACAGAGTAGGTCCGTCACCGCATAGGGCTTCTGCAGAAAGTGATAGCCTTTCTCCTCGAATGTCTGCCAGTTCGCTATCTCCTCAGTATAGCCGCTCGCAAGGAGAACCCGCAGTTCTGGTTTGCGCGCGACGAAGCGTTCCACCAGGTTGACCCCACTCCCGTCAGGCAAGACTATGTCGCTGAAGACAAGATCAAACTTACCGCCCTCCCTGCTGAAGATGTAAAGTGCTTCTCTTCTGTCGACGACCGCAAACACGGTATATCCATTATCCCTGAGCACACTTTCCGCAAGTTCTCTGACGTCGTCTTCATCTTCAACTACAAGGACCCTCTCTCCCCGTCCCTTAGGGGCTTCAGCAGAATCACCCTCCGGGCGCTCCTCCTCTGGTCCATCGGGACTGGAGGGGAGATAGACCATGAAACACGAGCCTTGCCCTTGCGTACTCTTCACATCAATCCAGCCTTTGTGCTGTTTGACAATCCCATAGGCTGCTGAGAGCCCGAGCCCTATCCCCTCGCACCGCTCCTTCGTGGTGAAAAACGGTTCAAATATGTGGGGCCTCGTGCCGTCATCCATACCGACTCCAGTATCCTCAATCGAGAGACACACGAATCTCCCTGGTTTGCCATAGTCGTGGTTCCTGCAGTACTCCTCATCTATTTCGGCATTGACGGCTCTGATCACAATCGTTCCACCTTCTGGCATGGCGTCTCTGGCATTTACCAGCATGCTGAGGATGGCCTGTTTTATGTTACGGGCGTCGCCCCTTACAGCCCACAGGTCCGGGGCAAAATCGGTGACAATCGCAGTCTCCTGCCCGATGGGCTGCCGAAACATATTGACCATATCTGAAATGAGTTTCTTGATACCAAGAGGTTTCAATGCGAGGGGCTGCCTGCGGCTAAACTGGACCAACTGTTCTGTGAGACCGGCTGCGCGAATGGATGCTTCACGAATGTGGCTCAGGAATGGACGGAGTACACTGTCCTCTGGCGACTTCATCAGTCCGAACTCGGAGTACCCTCGGATAGCCGTCAGCAAGTTGTTGAAGTCGTGAGCCATACCACCAGCCATCGTTCCCAGGGCCTCCATCTTTTGCAGTTGGCGAAGATGTTCCTCCATCTTTCCTCTTTCTTCCTGGGCTCGCTTACGCTCGGTAATGTCCGTGAAGAACCCTACGTTGCATTCTATTCCATCTATCAAAGCCTTGGCTGTATTTATGTCTGCATACATTACTGTCCCATCCTTTTTCAAGCACGGAATATCTGATGCAAGTGTCTTTTCTCCTCTGGCTTGAGCCTCAAATTCGGCGATTACGTGCTCTAATGATTCTTTAGGATGAATGTCGGCTACACTCATTCGTTTGAGCTCGTCCACACTGTAACCCAGCATCTTACTTACCGCTGGATTCGGATATCTAAATCGCTTTGTTCGAATGTCGGCTATGAGGATTCCCTCAGCAGCAGATTCGAAGAGAGTTTTGTGTCTCTCTTCGGATTCACGTAGCGCTTCTTCAGCCCGCTTCTGTTGGGTGATGTCCCGAACGATGTGAACGCCACCCACCAGGCTGCCATCCTCGCCCGGAATCGGATCAACGACCACGTAGTGCCATCGGTCACCAATTGGAATAGTCATTGTCTCTCTCCGGCAGGTCTCTAACGCCCTGGACATGGGGCATCCTGGAATCGGTTCCGCGCTTCCATGCACTAACTCGCAACAAGTACGTCCAATGATTTCCTCGAAAGGTCTCTCAGCCAGGTCTTTCATTGCACGGTTGCATCTTAGGATTCTAGAGTCTTTGTCCACGAGGCAAACAGCATCGCCAATCGCGTCGAATGTCTTTTTCCACTCCTGAGCCGAACTGCGAAGAGCTTGTTCGGCCTTCTTGAGGTCGGTGATGTCTGTGATGACTGCCACTGTTCCGTTGAAACAACCATCAACCCCTAACAGAGGCGAAGCAGAAACGCGTACATTTTTGCCTGTCCCGTCCTTGCACATCAGCTTGCTTTCATAAAAGCTGCATAACCCTTTCTTTCTTCTCTGCGTCTGCTTCTTGTACTCGTTGAACTCTTCCTGATCCGTAAGCATGGAGAGGTTCATTCCCAAAAGCTCCTCCTGAGAATAGCCGACCATCTCAGCAAAAGCCGTGTTCACGAGCGTCAAATTCTCCTCAGGATCTGCAATCGTGATTCCCACTAGGGCCGTTTCTGTGACGACACGATAGCGCTCTTCACTCTCCCACAGCTTTTCCTGCGCCTCCTGCCCAGTGGACTCTTCGAGTACTTCCATGGGTTTTCCTATATTCTCTTTCTTCTTCAGGTCTGTACCCTTCATTTTCTGCCTCTAATGGTCACGTCCATCATTCTACACTTCTTTTACTCTCATCCGTTGCGCTTGTTAATTCCATTGGTTCCTTGTCAGGAGTGGGAGAGTCGCCACTGGATTGACCCTTGTCGAGGAGCTCCCTGGTGGTTTGAAGCAGCTCGACCAGCGAATAGGGTTTTTTCAAGAAGCGATATCCCTTCTCTTCGATGGTCTGCAAGTCCACTGCATCAGCAGTGTATCCACTGGCAAGCAGAACGTGTAGACTGGGATTCGCGACAGTGAGCCGGTCAACCAGTCTTACACCACTCTCATCAGGCAAAACCACGTCGCTGAAAATCATACGGAAATTCCCATCTTCCTTCTCAAAGATTTCAAATGCTTCGCGGGCATTGCCAGCAGCAAACACAACATATCCATTCTCCCGGAAGATGGTTTCAGTCAATAGCCTCACCACCTTCTCATCTTCCACGACTAGAATTTCCTCGCCATTGCCTTGATACTCCTTGACCAGGTCAGTCTCCTCTTTTTGCCTCCCTACCCGCTCAGAGGTGGCAGGGAGATAAACACGGAAGGTTGAACCCTTGTCGGGACGACTTTCAACAGTAATCCAGCCCTCGTGCTGTTTGATAATGCCATAGACCACTGAAAGCCCCAGACCGCTCCCTTTTGAACCTTTTGTGGTGAAGAAGGGATCGAATATGTGGGCAATGGTTGCACTGTCCATCCCAATCCCGTAATCCCTGACGGAGAGGCAGACAAATGTTCCGAGACGCGCATAACCGTAGGTCATGCAGTATTTCTCATCTATCTCTACATTCTCAGTCCTGATGACGATTTTTCCTGCTTCCGGCATCCCATCTCTAGCATTCACCACCAGGTTCATAACCAGCTGCTCGATATTCCCGATGTTGCCGTTGACACTCCATAACTGTGACCCAAGGGCCACATCCATAGAGTAGGTTTCGCCGATGAGCCGCTCAAGCATCCTGAGTAGGTCCGAAACGACTCTGTTCAAGTCAAGCGGTTTGTAAGTCACGCGTTCGCGCCGACTGAACAACAGCAATTGGCTGGTGAGCCCTACAGCCCGCGTGGAGGCTTCGCGGATATTTCTCAAATATGGATGGACAGCGTCGTCCTGTTGTGCCTTCATTAAGGCGAGATCTGCGTATCCCCGAATGGCAGTCAAGAGATTGCCGAAGTCGTGCGCCACCCCGCCTGCCAGTGTTCCCAACGCTTTCATCTTCTGCGACTGAAGAAGCTGAGATTCGATTCTCCGCTTCTCCTTCTCTGCTCGCTTCCGCTCTGTTATATCCTTTGTAACGGTGACAAAGCCTGAAGGATTCCCGAAACTGTCCATGAGTACAGCTGTGCACGTCTCGGCAGGAAATTCTTCGCCATCCTTCTTGACGCATGTATATTCAGCGCTTCTCGCATAACCCACCGTGAGTGTATCCTTCATTCCATCAACAGCTTCACCTTGCTGATCCTTCTCTATCAGTTCGATAGACCTTAACCCTCTCAGCTCAGCTTTGCTGCCGTAGCCAAACATACGAACTCCCGCTTCATTCATATCAACAATATTTCCTTCCAAATCTGTCACAGTAATCGTATCAGCGATAGAATCGAACATGGCCCGTAGCTTCTCCTCAGATTCTCGCAATGCCCCCTCAGCATCTGCTAACCTCTTCTCTTTCTCTAACTCCTGAGAGACCCTTTTCACCACGTGCCCCAGGGTGGCCATGAAATCTTCATCTTTCGCTATGCAGTCTCTGGCCCCCAGCTTCATCGTCTCGAGCGCCACTCGTTCGTCACCGTGCCCGGTCATGACGATAAACGGAACACTACACTCTTTGTCGACAAGGGTCTCAATGACTCTCTTTCCCGTCATGTCTGGCAGGACGTAGTCCAACAACAGCAAAGCATTCGGTCTTTCGATCAATCTGGTGATGGCATCGGATCCCGTAAAAGCGCCTTCGGTGTGAAATCCCTCTCGCTGCAGGCTTTCCTGTATTAAACGATTAAGCCCCTTGTCGTCTTCTGCTACTATGACGGTGGCGGGAACGCCCATGTTGTCTTCTTGGATCTCGAGGTTCTTTCTTTCTGCTTTCATCCCCCAGCTCGCAATCCGTTTATCGTGTCACAGCTTTTTGGGTGCAGCACGAGTTTTCAACCGACTGGATGGCCGATCCTCAGTCCGGCTCTGAGCACCTGCCTCGCGCTTGTTACATTGTACTTACGCATTTTCCTTCTCAGAGTATTCCTGCTTACGCCAAGGAACTTCGCTGCAGCCAGTTGGTTTCCTTCTGTTTGAAGAGCATACTCGACAAGACAGTGGTCGAGTGCGGTCATGAGTAACTGATAGACCTTTTCCTCTTCCGCTTCCCGAACCCTGATGACAACCGGGGTCAGGATCTCCTTCAAGACCTGAATAGGAATATCTCTCGTAAATAAGCAGCTATGTTTCATTGTGGCCATTGTTCAGCTCGGTCAATTCTGTAATCAGTGTAAGAAGAAGCATTTGCAGATTGACTCCTCCCACGCATTCTCTGAACGCCTTGAGTAGTTCTGGCAGGACATATGGCTTTTGCAGAAAACCATAGGTTCTCTCTTCAATAGTCCGTCGATCCTTTGTTTCCTCAGCCTGCTTAGCAAGAAGCCGATCCACGACCTTCGTACCATTCTCATGACGCAAAGCAACATCGGTAAGGAGGATACGAAAGTCGCCATTTCTTCTCTCAAAGACATCGAACGCTTCCTTTGCATTCCTCGCCGCAAATACGTGATATCCACTCTCACGAAGCATCCGCTCCGGAAGAACCCTCGCCTCTTCTTCATTCTCCACAAGCAAGACTCTCTCGTCCTTGGCGTGAGACACATCGACTGGAACGACCCTTTTTCTGTTCTTCTCCTGCGACCGCCGAAGCAGCCGGGAAGTAAATCCTGAAGACAGAACCCTGTTCAGGCTGGCTCTCAACGTCTATCCAGCCTCCATGCTTCTTGACGATCCCGTAAACCACAGAAAGGCCAAGACAAATGGCATCTGCAGGCCTCTCGGAGCCAAAGAAAGGTTCGAATACGTGGGACATGGTGGCGCTGTCCATCCCCACTCCGTTGTCCTTGATCGATAGGCAGACAAATCTCCCGGGACGCGCATGTTCGTGAGTGTTGCAGTACCTCCTGTCCACGTGCACATTCTCGGTCTTGACAGCGATTTGGCCACCCTCTGGCATTGCATCCTTGGCATTTACAAACATATTCATTATCACTTGCTCGATATAGCTGGTATCGGCATTAATGTGCCACAAATGCGCACCAGATTCTTTGATAATACCGTACTGTTCACCAATCAGCCGACTGAGGATACTGACTGAGTTTAGAATGACCTTGTTGAGATCGAGCTCCTCGAAAGTCAGAGGCTGGTACTGGCTGAACAGGAGCAATTGACTGGTGACATTAGTTGCACGGATGGAGGCTTCACCAATGTGACTCAGATATGGATACGCTGCACTGCCTTTTGGTACCTTCATCAAGGCCAGACTGGCATTACCACGGATTGACCTTACCAGACTATTGAAGTCAAGAGCCACTCCGTTAGCCAGCGTTCCAAGTACCTCCATCTTTTCGAACTCCCGGAGCTCCTTCTCCGCCCGTTTGCGTTCGGTAATGTCGACGATCGAGAGATAGACTTTCGAGAGTGTTTCCTCGTGACCTGGAGCCACCGTCCATCTTGCCACAACCTGCCTTGCGTCGCCTGTCAAGGTATAGGTGGTAACTTCACTCTCAAATGCAGTTTTCCCTTCAGCAATCGATACAAGCAGCTCCGTGAAAGGATTATGTAATCGTTCACGAAAAATCGGAATCAACCCACGCTGGAAGTCTTCTATGTCTCTGGCCTTGTATAGATCCAGGGTAGCTTTGTTCACATCAACTATTTTGATACTGACTGCACAATTGGAAAGATGTTCCGGATTGCTTTGGAGATACGCTCTTAAGTCACTCACTCCCGAATTTCTCAGAATATCTATGTATCCCTTAACTGCGGACACATCAACCTCCCATAGTGAAATCGGAGAATCCTCGAAAAGACCGCGATATCGACTCTCACTCTGCCTCAGCGCCTCCTTCGCTTGCCGCTTCCGTGCAATCAACCGCTGCTTTTCAAGAACGTTCCTGACGGCCACCAACACCTCATCTATGTTCAGCGGTCTAGTGACGTAGGCCGATGCTCCTTCATTCAGAGCCCGCATTGTATCTTCTGGCGAGGCGTGAGCGGTGACTATGATAATCTCCGTGTCAGGGTGGAGTTCTTTCAAAGACGTTACCAACTCTATCCCTCCCATGTCGGGCAGACTAATTTCCAGTAGAGCCACGTGGAAAAACTTCATCCGCACCTTCTCCAAGGCCTTCTGTCCACTCCTAGCCTCCTCTACATCGTAACCTCTCTTTTCCAGCAGGAGCCTCATGCATCTGCAGGTGATCTCATCGTCATCAACTATCAGAACGTTTTCTCTTCTGTCCATTCCATTTCCCATCTCAATTTGCGGTACGGCCGGGTGGTTGAACCTCCTTTGTTCTCCAAAGCTCAATTCGCACTTTCAACTCAGGATTCAGCCTCTCGTCCTCTGGCTCAGCGCAAGGCCGTTGCACTTGTTATGTTGTATTTGCATATCTTCTTTCTCAGAGTATTCCTGCTTATCCCAAGGAACTCGGCTGCCGCAATCTGGGTTCCTTTTGTCTTAAGCGCGTACTCTATGAGGCATTGGTTGAGCGCATTCGTGAGCAAGGAATGAAGCTTTGTGTCCTCAGATTCCTGAAGCCCTGTAACAAATGGGGTCAAGACTTCTTTGAGAACGCTAAGCGTCTTTTCTACCGCAGAAAGTCTCTCTTGTCTCATGGTGTGCCTTCTTTTTGCTGGTTCATTCCGTTGTCGCTGGGGCAGTAACATCGTCCAAATCGCGTTGTAAGGTCGCTGACAGCTCTACAGAGGCGATTCTTCATTGAAACCAACCAGATGCAGGCTCCATGGATTCGTTTCATATTTCGATGGACCCCCGAGTGTCTTCCGAGCTCCTTCAGTACTAGATGGGTGTAAACGCGAATTGCCGCCAGTGGGTTTTGGAAATCACGGCCCATGTCCCCGGCCAGCTCTGTTACTGCTCCAACCCCCCGGGACTGGCGGAGCCCGGCTTTCATGTCTTCTTTCCCTTCCCTTTCTTCCATCAGCCGAGGTCTCCACTTTTCTATCGAATGATCTATCGACGCAACGCCAGGTGCAAACCTGTAGTCTATTCCAGAGTATTGTCGTCAGCTCTCATTTCGCACTTATGATTCCACCGTGTTCAATGATGCGGATGCGGCGTTTCTTTGGTAATACTCTTACCAAAATCTTCTGTTTATCTCCTGGCCCAAACTCAAGTTCAATTGAGCGTTTTTCAAGGTAATGGTACGTGGGTAGATTTTCATTGGCTACCCTGAGTGTCCATTTGCCTGGCCGCAAGTCTTCGAATCTAAAGTACCCTTTGTTGTCTGTCAGCCACCTCAAAGTTTCCACTCCGTTCATCAGTTCCACTTGGATGTTTGCCAGTCCATTGACCTTGACCAATCTTGTGTCGCCATTGGTCTGGGAAATGTGGTTCCCATTCCCTTCTCCAACAACGAGATAGTCCCCATTTCCATTCCCGTTCCCATTCCCTTGTCCCAGGGAATGATTGTTGTGGTTGTTTTCAGGACCGTACTGCATGATCCGGCCCAAGAGAGACGCCCTACGTGTCATTCCTATTTGGATGAAGGTTTCCTTTCCGGGCTTAACAGTTATCTCAATGGGTGTCTTCCGAATGACAATCCTGTCCAGACCAATTCCTGCCGCGTTTATGTCCAGATGGTAGGTACCGGGCTTCAGACAGGGAAAGTCAAAATTACCTTTCCCGTCGGTTACTGCAGTGGCGCCGTTGAGCCTGAGAATCACATCTAGAAGTGGTTTCTTGGTTTCATGGTCGTAGACGTGGCCCTTGACTCTACCGATGCTTTTCTTGACGCTTACTGGCAGTCCAAAAGGGACTTTATATTCAACCAATAAGGCAGTGTCATCGATCTTATCTGAATTTCTATCTCTGGTGTGAATACCACGGACTGACACCTTGTTGTTGTTGGGGAGTACATGACTCAACTCTATCCCGAATCTATCCCTGCCTCTCCGGTAGGGCTCCTGGAAATTATCAGTATGAACATCAAGACTGAACGAGGTGACAGTGGCCAATTGAATGGAACTCTTCAGCCCAGTACTTATGTAGCGTCTCTTTTCCCACTGGGGATGGCAAATGTCAGTATACCGCACGTAAACACTAAAGGACTGGTTGGTGGCTGGCCTGAACGAGGAAGAGACGGTGTATCTTCCCAAATCAGAGCTTTGGCCAGTTAGATTGTCTGTCGATTGCCCAATCTCAATGGAACTGTTAAGGCTGAATTTCTTGAAGCCTTGCCCTGCTCCCAGCCTGTAGGTGTTTTCATCGTAATCGAATTTTGATCCGGCCAGGAGGTCTTCGTGACTCCTGTTGCTATATTCGAGGAAAAAATGGGTCCCCGTCCTGAACCTATACCTCAGTCCAATCTGATAATACTGGTCCAGAGGAGCTGCGAAAAGTGTGGTGTCTTGATCAAGATTGTGCTTGCCCCGTTGAATGCCGGCATAGGCCCTTAGGTCTTTCACTATGGGAGCTGAAACGCTCGCCGACAGAAAATCCACATCTTTGTAATAGCCTGGATGGCTGGGTCCAGCGTGAATGAACTTTAACCAGAAAGACATCCAGGCCTGGTAGCTCTTCAGTCTCACTGCATACGCGTTGTCCTCTTCTCTGTCAGTATCAATATTCTTCACGGCGAATGCGTATTCGAGTTCGGCATTGGTATTCTCAAAAGGGCTGAGTTGGCCCTGAAGACTCACAAAATCATGACGGGCAAGCTCCTTTTCTCTTCTAAGATAACCAAGACCTATCTTGGATTGATCATTTGGGGAAACAACCACCCGAGCTGCAATTGTCCTATCCTCTGGTCCGGTCCATTGACTCTTCTGGTAGTAACCTTCTAAGCTCAAGGGAGCTAGATTCACCTTGGCTCTGACACCCCTACCGTATCGGTTCTCAGTCAGGAGGGAGAGGTAGTAAGTGTGGTCCCCCAAATACAGCTCGTAGTGTTCGGTCTGAAAACTTAGCCTGTATTCATCACGCTCACCAAGGACCGACCTATTCTGAGTATTCGGGCCTCTCAACAAGACCTTGATGTGTTTTTCCCCTTCTTCATCCAGTGTCCCATCCCAGGAGGCTTCTGTCTGAAACCCAGAAGTGTTTCTCGCATTCTGCTGGCCGATATATCTCAGTGTTATGCCTGCTGGGATTGTATGAAAGCGTCCTTCATCCCCAGTTATCCTGGGGATGATTTGCACAAAGCTCTCCGCATAAGCTTCTACTTGTTCCTCGCGAGTGACCCGGGCAACCAGTCTCAGGTGATGCCTCACCAGACTCCTGATTCCTGGATCAGTCTTTACACTTACAATAACCATCTTCGATTCGCCTGGTGCGAGGGTAACTTTTTCTATGTCAGTCCTCAAAGGTAGCTCCGGTTCGCTTGTTATTCTTGTGTCTATAATATTCGTACTGTTGCTTTTGTTTATGACCAAGAAAAGAACCTGATAATCCTTTCCGGCAAGAACATACTCCGGTGCTCTCAGTAATCCTACTTCCACTCTGGTGGTTGGCGAGACCACCACAGGGAGAGTATATGAGTCCGTGATGGAGGGATATCGTCTTCCCTTGACTGTCCAGATAACGTTATACTTTCTGGCTATCGCTGTCTGGGGTACAAAAAAACTGAACAGCCTTATGTCACTCTCATTTGGACGAAGGGTAAACCTGAAGTCTCTGGTAAGCAGTTTCCACCCCTTGGGGAACCTCACTGCAGTAGTGAATTCCACCTTTCTTGCCATTCTATTGGTCACTTGAAATACGGCAGTTACTGTTCTATTTGGCTTAGTCCTGATCACTGGTTTTCCACGGGCTCTCACCTCCACACCCGTTTGGGCAGCCTCAAGGAAGCTGACAGCCAAGACCATAAATATGACAGCCAAAAGGATCTTCTTCATCTCCTAAACTCCAGTGTGTAGGTTACTCCAAACAGATCCTCACCGCCACAATCTGCAACAATCAGAGCATCGTATTTGCCTTTCGGTACATGACTCAAATCCACTTCGTATCTCACAGAGGTCCCGGGATATACGCGTAGCTTTCCGCCTTCAAACCTGCCCACGTAACTGCCCCTTATGTCATAAAGCTCGACCCATAGCAACGCTCTTAACCACCTTTCACCGACGTTCTCAATATCCACTTGCAAGAACTTCTTCCTATGCTCACTCACAACTTTTGTCTTTAGGAATTTCAATTTCCGGACTCCAGTGTCACCGATGTTGGTGATCATTTGGATGCCGTACCGTAACACCATCCTGATACCCACTTGCGATTTATCTCTCTCTCGCTTAATTGCCTCGAAAGACCCTTTTGGAATTTCTTCCAACATAAGCATACTCCAGTAGGTTCCGACCAGAGCTCTGCCGTATGGAACCTTCACTGTGTAATTTACCTGGGAAATGCTCTTGGGTGGAATCAGTAGTCGACGCGGGCTAAACTCAATCCAGTTCGCATTGGAGCGCCGAATCCCTCCCGGCTCTCCATATATGTTCTTGCCATTGCAAAAGAAAAGATAGTCCGTCTGGTGGATCTTAGCCTCCAGGGCTGTTTCACCTTTGTTCGTGACAAAAATGATACCCCGATAACTCTCGCCCAGGGCCGCATCCTTAACGTGTGTCAAGCCGCCTACGACGGTCAGCCCCGCCTTTGCTACACAGGGCAAAAACAAACAGAAAACTAGAAGATACGAGGTCATTCTTCTTCTACGCTTCATCGACACGCTCCATTTAACTGGTGTCAATCACCATGAAAAAGATCATAGCTGAATAGTTATTAACTGGAATTTGTATGGAAACACCCGTGAGTTTCAGTTGCACGGCGATGTTACTCCTATCACCACTGCCACTGAAAAAGGTCTGCCAGGTGTTAATCACTTCCTGGTAACTAGTTCCACCTGAGATACTCCCACCGCCCGTGCCATCAGATGTCCTCTTTATATATTGATGTAAATCGCTGTGCCAAGCAAAGTCAATCCTTGCAACATCCACTCTCCAGTTGTCTAAATCGCCCAAAGTTCCTGAGATATCTATTGTCACCTGGTCAGTAGCACTTTCATAGGTACTTGTCAAATCGCTCCCGGCACCGGATTGCAGGTCATTTGCGTCAATTGTGCGGGTCCAATCACCAGAGGCTGTAATCGATATGTCCGCCCTTGCAATCGGTCCTGTGACAGCCAACCAAAATAGAAGAACCAAAGAGAGAAATCTAGCTGTTCCTTTGATCCTTGCCTCCTCCCAAAGAGAAACAGGAGGCAGGCCCAAGAAGGGCCTGCCTCCTTTCAGGCTCATTCAGCTGTGAGCGTCAATGTGCATGTCCTGGTTGCTGCTGCCACGACTCCGGCAGAAACGTTAGCATTAAGTGAGAAGTTCCACGCTATGTCTGGTTCGGCGACTGTCTCTATACTGGTCACAAGATCAGCTGCCGTACCGCTAAGTGCGGTCCAGCCGGCGCTTAAGCCACCAGTTGGAGCAGTAACGTTGCACCTAAGGGTGAGACCTGCTGGCATATCTGAGTCAAGAACTCCGGTGAGCTTCCTGGCCGTCTGATTTGTGGTTATGTCGTAAGTGGTGGCATCAATCGCAGAATCAGGCTGTTGACCTGCGGTGGCTGTGCTGATGTTGAGAGTTACAGCGGCGTCGTCAACGTTCATCTCATTGATTGCTGAAATCTGGTAGTTCACCGTAATATTGTCGGAATTGGCAGCCATAGCCACTCCAGTCACTCCCAGGCACACGACTGCTGCAATCAAGGCTACTCCTAGCTTCTTCATTTTGCCTACTCCTCTCCTTGCTTCTTGTGGATCTTGTATTCTGTCAAGTTCCACTCAGGTTTCCATTCCCATCAACTATAACAACCGATTCATCCCGGAAATCAAACCACCTCCTTTCTTCCTGACAACTCATTCGGCTTGTCAGCTTCCATAACATTCATAGAGCCGTTTCTCCTTTGATCGCCGTCACCTCCCTTCCTTGAGTCAGTTTGCTGACCAATGCTTTCCTCAGGATCTTTCCCAGTTCCACGGACGCCTCCATACACTGGTTCTTGTATGCTTGGTCAGTACTGCCCATCTTGGCTTCTTCGTTGGTTAGGACCATATTTCTATGTTTAGATTCTGGTGCTTTCTGGAGTAGCAAACTCCTTGCCATCCCTCCCCGGCCCTTCTTATTGGGAACCCTAAGCCCTTCAGATGCAAAGCGTTATGCCACCTACTGGTTCGACAGGGCAACCGAGAAAAACCCTCCCAATCACAGAATCGTGTATGGAATCCGGCACTCTCAAACCAAGTTTGATGGGAGGATTACTGTACTCGACCGCTCTGACTGGGGACTAAACATTCGGGCCTGACTGTTCAAGAACGAACACCCTCACTAAGCTGTACGCTGAAGACCCAAAATTACGAAATTCCCAACCCACACCCGTCCTCACCCGAGAAATTCTCTTCACCTCATCCCCCTGCCTTCGAAACAGGTGTCATTTTCTATTTTATCGAAGATCGAAAATCGAAATGGAGCTACGCCATTGGAGAGGGCGTGAGGCCGCGTGTATCTCACTTCGTGAGAAACGGGGCCTGCCTCGTTCCACGAGGAGCGGAGCGAAGGATCTCCCAAAACCAGATTCTTCCCCCCTTCGCCTAACCGGCTTCGGGGGACTTCGCCCGACTCAGCCCTATCCCCTTAGTCGGGCTCGCCTCTTGTATGGCTCCGAAGGATAACTGGGCACCTCAAGAATGACAGGTGGAGTGTGATTTGGGCTCGAGGCTGTGCAGGGGCGGTAGGTGAGCTTGCCCTGAGCCTGCCGAAGGGCGAACCGCCCCTACTCCAGATACTTCCCAGGTGTCATTTTCTATTTTCTGGTGTTGCGGATCGGGTAGGGTTGGGAATTTCGTAGTTTCGTAATTTCGAAGGTTGGGAGACAAACGGTACGGGGAATTTCGAAGGTGACGGGATGGGCCGGGAGGGATTTCCCAATTTCGGGGGTTGTGTAGGGTAGGGTTGCGAATTTCGTTATTTTACGCCGAGTGGGGTTTCGTACTTCGCCTTTCGTACTTTGTAATTCCCGCAGGGGGATTATTGCCGGTTCGGGATCCGTTTCGTCTGCCGTTCCATCCCATATTTTCTCAGTTTGCTGTAAAGAGTTCCCCTGCTGATCCCGAGCACTTCTGCCGCCCGCTTCAAATTCCAATCCGTCTCCCGCACTGCCTTCTCCAGCAGAATTCTTTCGGCCCCGGCAATTGAATATGAAGGTAAATCCAAGGAGACCGGCAGTCCGGAGGCAGTTGCTCTTAATTTCAGCGAAAGATTTTCATCCGTGAGTACCTCCCTCCTGCAAAAGACCACCGCCCTCTCAATCGCATTCTCCAGCTCTCTCACATTCCCCGGCCAATGATAGGAATTCAATATGTTCAGCACTTTCTTCGAGATCCTTCTTATTGGTTTGTTCATCTCCCGGGAGTATTTCTCCAGAAAGTACCGGGCCAGACTGCGTATATCTTCCGACCTTTCTCTCAAGGGTGGAATCCTTATGACAATCACATTCAGTCTGTACAGAAGGTCTTCTCGAAACCTTCTCTCCTTAACTGCGACCTCAAGGTCCTGGTTGCTGGCTGAGATTAATCTCACATCGACCTTCATAGTCCGACTCCCGCCTACTCTCTCGAATTCTCTTGATTCCAAGACTCTGAGCAATTTGACCTGAGTGGAGATTGGCAGGTCGCCTATCTCGTCCAGAAATAGTGTTCCACCATTCGCCAATTCGAATCTGCCGGTTCGTCTGCTGTATGCCGATGTGAAAGCCCCTTTCTCATGCCCAAAGAGTTCGCTTTCAATGATGCCTTCTGGAAGCGCAGCGCAACTAACCTTAACGAATGGCTTGTTTCTCCGCATACTCGAATAGTGAATAGCAGTAGCCACCAGTTCTTTGCCTGTGCCACTCTCACCGGCAATGAGGACAGTGGAATCAGTCTGAGAGACGCTTCTTATCTGCTCAAACACATCCCGAAGTGGAGGACTATCCCCAATAATGTTCTGAACTCCGTATAGTTGCTCCATCTGAGACTGCAAGAAAACATGCTCTTCCTGGATCTTTCGGGACTCCATTACCCTATCTACCAGGAGAAAAACCTCACTCATGTCGAATGGCTTGGTGATATAGTAGTATGCGCCTTTTTTCATCGCTTCCACCGCAGTGTCAATGGTGCCGTGGCCAGTCAAAATGATGACTGCCGTTGAAGGATCGTATTCCAAGATACTTTCCAGCAGCTCAGCTCCATCCATCCTGGGCATGATCAGGTCCGCGATCACGATATCGGGTCTGTGTTTCAGGTAACAATTCAACCCGTCTTCGCCATCACGGGCCGTAATGACCTCTATGTCTCTTGTGTGGAAGGCCGACTTGAGGAGGTCCAATACCTCTGATTCATCGTCGACGGCCAGGATACACTTCTCCATTGGCATATTCTTCTCCTTGGTACGTTTCCAGAACCTAACCTCTGGTCCAGAAACAGGCTACTTCAGCGCGAGAAGCTGAATAGATCTTCGCTTTTTTCTCTTGGGAAACCTTTGTGTTGAAGCCTGACCTAACCGCGCATAGTATACAACGGTGAGGCGGGCGTTGTCAACAGAAATTCGGCTGTCAGCTCTCAGTGGTCAGGTTCCAAACCTGTTCTTCGGTTTCAATTTCGCAATTTCGTATTTTCGTAATTTCGTCTTTTGTGTCAGGAATCTCGTGTAATCTTGTGGTTTCAGGAATTTCGCATTTTAGCGCTTTAGGTAGATCCTTCGACTCTGTCCTTCGGACTTTGCTCCCTTCGCCTGCAGCTCCCCTCGATTCTCTCAGAATAGACTCCGAATCTGTTTGTGCCAGATTGCTTCGCTATCGCTCGCAAAGACATTATGGCGATGTTCACACTCTTGTCGTTGGAAGTTGATAGCTGACAGCCATCATATGTCTTACCTCTGAGTTTTGCGGTTTGGTTTCGATTTTCGATCTTCAATTTTCGAAGGTTGGGCTGTGGGAGGAGATGGGAATTTCGAAGGTGCTGAGCAGGGTTGAGGGAATTTCGCAATTTCGAGGGCAGGGGGTCGTGTGGGTACGTGGGTTGTGCTCCCATATGGCGCACGCAAGTCTTCTTCTCGTTCGGCTGTGAACGAGTTCATGACACTCACACCAGTGTTCAACTTTGGCGCACAGCATATATCTCCTTATGGTGAAAGAAGTTACCGCACCGACACTTTCCACGGTTGAGGGCATGTTTCTTGCTATCTTAATGGCCGACCAGAACCAGGGGACTGCAATGGTACAAAAACCACGAATCGTTCCTGAGGAAAGACGGCTGACCATCCTGCTCTTCAGATGGCTTATCGTTCTGACTTCTCTGCTCTTGGTGATCTATGGCTCCGGTGGAGTCAGATATGCAAGCGCTGGCTGTCTCCTGGCCATCTTCTTCCTCGTCTCCAATCTGGCACTTGGTTTCGTACCCAGAAAGCTCTTCAGTCAGAGGCGATTCCTGGCATCAATCTTTGCCCTGGACGTGGCTCTTGTATCTCTGGTCGTACATGTCGGAGGCGCAACTGCCACAGACCTCTATCTCTTATATTTCTTCGTGATGTTCATGGCCCTTCCTGCAAGTTCCGTACCTGTTTCAGGAATGGCCGCTCTTTCTGCCAGCATTGTGTACACACTAATTACCTATTGGACATCAGGTACTGCTGGCATCACTCAGGCAAGCTTCCTAATAAAGATCCCGTTCTTCTTTCTCCTTGCTATATTCGGCGGCATCATATCTCGCCAGGCAGCAGAGCTGAACTGGCATAAGCAGAAGAATAGAAGGCTGAGCGAAGAACTGAGAAGACAATTGGAAAAAGCAAGAACCTCAAAACAGAAACTCTACGATGACCTGCTCACGCTCTATGACAACAATGAAAGCATACTCAACAGTATTGATTCCGGTGTGCTGGTCATGGATTTGGATGGCACTGTCACAGCATTCAATCACGGTGCCGAAAAGATTACAGGACTGAGGCGCGATAATATACTCTCCGGAAAAGCCAAGACAAACGAGACCCTTCAAGCGTTCATCGGTGTCATGGAAAGGACCTGTGATGAACCGATAAAACGGCAGCAAATTGAGATATGCACCCCTTCTGGGGAAAGAAAAACGATCGGCATATCAACCTATCCCCTGATACACGGAAAAAGAAACGCGGTTGGTGTTATTGCCGTTTTCGCGGACCTGACCGAGATGAAAAGACTCAAGGAAAAAGTGAAGAGAACTGAAAGCCTGGCCTTGCTCGGCGAAATGGCAGCATGTGTCGCCCGCGGGGTAAGAAGACCGCTCAGCGCCATTCTGGACTTCTCGGATGTGATATATTCGAGCACGAAAGAAGAGGATGAACGAAAAAACTACGCAGCCATGATCTTGAAAGAGGCCAACCGTATCGATAGAACCGTTCAGGAGATACTTACGTTCTCAAACGATACCAAGCCTCAGAGGGAACAAGTAGATACTAATCACCTCCTCACGGAAGTGGTTGATTCCATGAAGGCGAAGGCACAAGAGGTTGAAGCGAACATAATCTGGGAACCGGGAAGTGATACTCCGGCCATAGCTGGTGACGAGGATCAATTGAAGAAGGTGTTTTCCAACCTTATTCTCAACTCCATCATGGCCGTAGGAAGTGGTGGAAACGTAGTGGTGGCCGCGGACAGAAACGAAGAGGGGGTTGTGATAGAAATAACGAATGAGGGCCCAGGCATCCCCCAAAAAGGCAACGGAAGAGTTCTGTGTAATTTTCTCTCCACAGGCAACACCCAGGCAGGGATGGGCCTGGCGATAGCTCTCAAGATTGTGGAAGACCACGGCGGCACTATTGGACTGGAAGGCGAGCCGGGAAAAGGGGCAAAGTTCACCGTACACCTTCCCGCAATTAAGGCGAAGTCGCGGGGCAAACGCGCCACCGCGCCTGCTACTCCTGAGAGGGAGGCAGTTGTACTGGTGGCAGACGATGACCCTTTCATACGAGATTTCTACAAAGAGGTTCTGGAGACTGTCGGACACAAAGTTCTTCTGGCCACAAACGGCGCAGAAACTATTAGAACGATGCTGGCTTCACACGTTGACCTGCTCGTTCTGGACATAAAGATGCCTCTCTACGATGGAATTGAGGTTATGCAGCACATGGCGAAGATCAATCCTCGGGTGCCCATAATTGTGGCTAGTGGATACGCAGACCTGAAGGACGACTATGTCATAAGAAACTCAAATGTGATCGCATATCTGTCAAAACCGATAAACATCCTTGAGTTCAAGACGAAGATTCAAGAGGCGTTGAGAAACACTTCCACCAAGAGAGAAAAGGTTAAAGCCTAACCGAACGCTATCCTTCCCTCTCTAAGTTCGCCCGCGCATGCAATACGCGGGCGAACTTTAACCAGAAGCAACATACGAAAATAGAAAACGAAATAGGGCCACGCCATCGGAGAGGGCGTGAGGCATATTTCGTCCTGAGCAGGAGCGAAGGATCTGCTTGAGTCAGATTGCTTCGCTCACTTCGTTCGCTCGTAATGACGTCCCTTCTTCTCCTCTTGGTCGGTTATGTAGTGGGACAATTCTTCGGGTTTAACAGCTGACAGCTATCGTATAGCGTACAGCATACAACTGGCTCTTGTGAGAATCTGTCAAATCTGTGGTTACAGAGGTTTGGGGTGTTAGGAGCTGACGGCTGTCTTGCATCTTGGTATACAGCTTACAGCTGCAGTCAGAGCTCAGTACAGATGTTAAAGAGTCTCCAGTCGGCCTTTTCTGAGTCATACGCTATCTCAAAGAGGCTCGCCCCGTCACTCACTGAGAAATGCCGAATCAGCGACCTACCGCGTCTTCGATCCCATGTGAAGGTTACCTTTTTGATCTCATAACTTCTTCCTCTCCAGAGGAATGAGACCGGAGTTACAGCGCCGTTCTTGAACTGGGCACAAACTTCCAGCTTATCGTCGTACTCTGTTTTTTCTACTTTTTGCATTTCTATTTCAGCTGTCCGTCATCAGCTCTCAGCCACCGCCGTGTTTGACTGACAACTGATGGCTTGGTTTGCCTTCAGTTACTGCAGACCCTCTGAACCAGTTGTGAGTGAGGTATATCCAGCTTTTTCCCTGTCTTGACCACCTCCACCTGTGTTGTTCTTTCACCCTGACTGAGAACCACTATCTCATGTCCCCTTGGCGTAAGAGCCATATCCTGGGCTTTCAACTTCCCTATCTTCACCAACCCACACCCCCTTGCCAGATATTAATACGATCCTTGAATCCTAATCGCCCCTTGATACCTTGGCCGGATTCGGCCCTTCAAAGAACCTCAACACTGCGACCACCTTGCCCACTATTTTGAACTCGGCCACCTCCCCTCTTTCTATTACTATTGGTTTCATATTCTTGTTTGCAGGCTTCAATATGATTCTGTCGCCCTCTTTATAGAACCTCTTCAAGGTTGCTTCTCCGTCGAGCATGGCCACAACCGTATCTCCGTTTTCAGCTACCGGTTGCGGTTTGACCAGAGCATAATCTCCATCCAGTATTGATTCCTCCACCATACTCTCGCCCCTCACCCGCAAGAGAAAGCATCCTTCTGCCGGAACCATGCTCCTATCAAGCAAGACTTCCCGCTCCACATCTTCAATTGCTAGAGACGGCAGCCCGGCAGGGATCCTGCCCACTACCGGAACGGTTTTTGCATTCCCCCGTCTTATCCCAATCACCTCTATTGCTCGCGCTCCCCTCCCTTTTCTTCTGAGCAAGCCCTTCTTCTTGAGCGCGTCGAGCTGAGTCTTGACACTCTTGGTGCTGGCTAGGCCGAACTCATCTGCTATTTCTCTTATTGTTGGTGGATACCCAGTGGACTGGGCATACTTGGAAATGAAACTGAGTATAGAGGCCTGTTTTTCTGTCGGCTTAACCATTTCAACCAGTCCGGAGCTTCAGGTAAACATAAATACACCGTAAACAAATATTCACCATCACACAATATACCTCTCTTCCTTTTCTGTGTCAAGTCCTTTTTCTCGTTCTGAGACCAATTCTTGGCATTCTGCATAACTTCGTGACACCTGTGGGAATGTCCAATTCCGGGTCACAGCACATATCACGTTATGTTGCAAGAACTTAAGCCATGCATTCTTTTCACCGTAGAGGGCACATTTTTTGCTACCATTATATAGCGCGAGGAACCAGGAGAGGTTAATGGGAAGACTCGAGACATTTGTCCCGGAAGATAGGCGGCACAGGATTCTCATTTTCCGGTGGTTTGTTGTCCTAACCTCCATGCTTTTCATTGCTTATGGTCAGAAGGACCTGACGCTTGCCAAGGCCGGCTACCTTGTTCCTGCATTTTTCTTCATCTCCAACCTCGCGTTTAGTTTCGCACCCAGAAAGCTCTTCGACCGTGTTGGATTCCTTGCGCCAATTTTTGGCCTGGACATGGCCGTGCTATTCCTGACCATACTTCTGGCTGGCGGTACACGTACAGACTTCTATCTTTTATACTTCTTCGTAATCTTCATGGCCCTCCCAACCAGTTCCATATTGGTCTCAGCAACGCCAGCTCTTCTTGCAAGCGTCGTTTACGCACTGGTCACATACAGGATATCAGGTGTGACAGCCGTCGTTGAGACAACCTTTATCGTGAAAGTTTCCTTCTTCTTTCTCCTTGCCATATCTGGCAGCCTCATATCTCGCCAGAGCAAACAGCTGAAGAGCCTGGAAGTGGAAACAGACAAGAAGGGTGAAGAAGTGAGTCGTAGATTGGAGAAAGCCAGAAGATCGAAGGAGAAGCTCTACGATGACCTGCTTATGCTCCACACATACAATGAAAACATATTGAACAGTATCGAATCTGGCGTACTGGTCATGGACCTTGAGGGCACTATTACAGCGTTCAACCGTGGTGCTGAGACGATCACTGGATTGAATCGCAATGATGTACTCTTTAAAAAGGCCAACACAATAGAGACTCTTCAAGGTTTCATTAATCTCATAGAAAGGACTGCCGAGAAACCGTTGAAGTGTCAGGAAATAGAGATAAAGACTCCTTCCGGCGAAATGAGGACGATTGGTGCTTCGACGTATCTCCTGACACATGGAAAGAAGGATGTCCTCGGTATCATCGCCATATTCGCAGACCTGACTACGAGAAAAAAACTCCAGGAAGATCTGAAGAAGTCCGAGAGGTCGGCTTTGATTGGCGACATAGCGGGATCTGTCGCTCAGGAATTGATAAGCCCGGCCACTGCCATTCGGAGCCTCTGTGATCTCATAATCGCGGAGGCGCGTGACAAAGCTACAGCGACAAAGTATGCGACCATGATATCAAAGGAGGCAGAGCGAATCGACAGGACTATCCAGCAGATACTCATATTCGCAGAAAACAAGAAGACGGAAAGGAATCCACTGGATGTCAATTCCGTGATGGAAGAGGTTATTGACTCTATGAAGAACGTTGCGCAACTCGCTCAGACGACTATGGCCTGGCAACCCGGGAGTGACCTCCCACAAATATCCGCCGATAAGGAGCAGTTGCAGAAGGCGTTCTCGAATATTATCCTTAGCTCCATCCACGCCGTAGGGACTGGTGGAAAGATAGAGGTCATCACGACCAAAAACAAAGAAGGAATCGTGGTAGAGATAAGAGATGAGGGCCCGGGCATCCCGAAGGAGACCGAAGGGAGAATCTCTGACCAATTCATCTCCACAAAAAACAGGGAGTCAGGGTTGAGCCTGGCAGTAGCCCTCAAGATAGTGGGAGATCACGACGGTACTATTAGGCTGGGAAGTGATCCAGGAAAAGGGGCGAAGTTCACAATACATCTCCCGCTCGTTCCGCTCAAGAACCAGGCCGTTGATCCGCGTGAACCTGACCCCACTGTCCCAGGAAAGAGCTTGACCGTATTGGTCGCAGACGGTGATGCCCACATGCGAGACTTTTACGCGGAGGTGCTGAAAACTGCTGGATACAACGTTCTGCACGCCGAAGATGGAAAAGAGGCCATCAGAAAGCTTGTTGGGGCCAGCATTGACTTGCTCGTCCTCGAGATAAGACTTCCTGTATTGGATGGAATCCAGGTCATAAGACACGTTAGCCAGATCAGTCCAGACCTGCCCATAATCGTTTGCACGGATATGAAGGATGATTACGTGGAAAGCAACTCAAGCGTCGTCGCGTATTTAACAAAGCCGGTAAACGTAATGGAATTCAAAACGCGGGTTGACGAAGCCCTCACAGGCAGGTCGCGCAAAGAAAAGATACTGGTAAAAAGCTAATGAAAGGAGGAGATCTAAATAAGAGGAATTCAGTTCTTGGTATCCTAAAGACAAACACCAGGAGGTTGAAATGGAAGCATCTTTGCCATCACAAATAGAGAAACTAGAGATGAGAGACCTGGAACTAGTGGTCCTCAGTCTGATTGTAACGTTCATATGTGCCTTTTCCTTGGTGGCCATATATCTGTCTTTCACGCTTCAGCCGATGACAAAGAATCTACTAGATCCTCTGACCCAGCGGATTCTTGTCGTGTCTTTCTTTCTGCTCATTACACTTTTCAGCGCCTACATAATCGTCAAACGCAGAGAGTTACAGAGGATGAAGGTCCAACTGATAGAACAGGAAGTCCAAGTAAGAACGATGAACGGCCTTCTGGCTGAGCTCATCGACCTCTACAGGGTCAGTTCCAGTGTCAGTTCCGACGTGGACCTTCCAAGCGTGCTCAGGATCATAATGGAAACGTGCACCGGTTCACTGAAGGCGGATAGAGCTATTCTTTTCACTCACGATCCAGTGTCCGACGAACTGAGAATCGAGGCTGACGCAGGAGAAAAGATGGACTGGGAGAAGTTGGATGATGCACACGTGAGAATTGCTAGGTCTGTCATGGAAAGCTCAGAACCACTTATGATAAACGACAGAGCAACATTTGCTCAGTTCGCCAAGGTTGAAACCGACTCAGTTGCTTCTCTGTCTGCAATATACGTCCCTCTCAGGGCTGAAAACGCCGCTATCGGGGTTCTTGAAGTTATTGCCGGTTCAGAGTGGCATTTCTCAGAACACGACTTGAAGATGATTTCTATTCTTGCTGACCATGCGGCCATATCGGTAGCCAGGAACAGAAAGACGCAAGCTCTAGAAGCACACGTTGAAGATCTTGAGACAACGAATAGAGTTCTGATGGATAAGAACAGGGAGCTTCAGGGAGTCGCCGGGAAAGTGGCTGGACCCACAGAGGAGTGGAAACCAGACGAGTCCTGAGCATGCCGAAAAGGAAGACTTGGCGGAGGACGGCTCGGGATGGTTCCAAAGGGAGCCTTCCGTTGTGTTGGAACCTGTTGAAAACTAGGAGGGGCCAAGACTCGCCGCCTTCCGGAATCCGTCCTCCGCCTCTTTTGCCTGAAGGGGTTGCCCCATGAACGAGCCTAAGGACAGGCACATAGCCACCGGAAAACAGAAGGAAGCAGGATTTTCCCTCATCGAGACATTGGTTGCCTCTCTCATTCTGGCAATCGGTCTGCTTGCTGTGACCGCACTTTACCCCAGGGCTATGTCGGTCATTGCTGCTGGAAACAACAGATTGACGGCGGGTAATCTAGCCCAGAAAAAGTTGGAAGAGCTTTTTGAGGCTGCGGCCTCCGGCGATCTGACTGGAAAGCTTACCCCAGGAACACACCAGGACCAGCCCGATCCGAAGTTCACAAGAACCTGGTCAATTGTTGATAATCATCCAGAAAAAGGAGTTCATTCTCTGTCAGTGACCGTCGCCTGGGACCGCCCCGACAAGCAAAGATCTGTCACTTTCAAATCCCTCGTAGCTGTGAGGAGAGACGGCATATGAACCATCACAAGGAAAAAGGCTTTACTGTCGTGGAACTCCTGGTGGCCATGACCACTATGTCTGTTGTGGTTACAGCGGCATTTGCGTTCCTCTTCTCGGAGATTGATGCCCAGAGATTCGGTGTTCAACTCGCGCACGCACAGCAGAAGACCAGCCTCGCAATGCAGAGACTGACCAGCGACTTGCGCATGGCCGGTCATGGCTGTTCTTCTGGCGACCCCGTTTTCGATGTTGCAGGCTGCCAGGAAGTCTGCTTCTGGGCCGCTCCCTATTCAGATAGTCTTCCCAGGCTTGTGAGGTACTTCCTCCGGCAGAAGTCGCCTCAACACAGAGAGAAGTTGCTCATCCGATGTACTGGCCGCGATACTCTTGGCCAGGTGGTCTCCTCCCATGTGATCGGTTTTGCTCTCGACTATCTCGATGCTGACGGGGTTAGCCTTCTGAGGGGACCTTCGGGCGGACCTGCGGTCAGTCCAAACTTGCACCTTGATGACATCAACCTGAACGGCACAAAAGATATATTCGACATAAGAAGGATCTCCATTGTCATTCGCACTCGGACGGAAAAACCTAGAAACGGCGTCTTCGGCACCTGCGAGCTGAAATCTGAGGTCGCTCCACGAAACCTACCCATCGTCGCCTCGCGAGGAAACATATGCTCCGATTGATTTTCAGATGCGACCGAGCCACCTTCCGAACTCTACTGCTCAACAGAGAGTCGGGTACAGCCCTCATAGTCTCGTTGATGGTCACTTGCCTGCTCATGATGTTATGTTTCGCATTCCTTTTGGAGACTAACACAGAAACACGCTTCTCTTCCAGACAGCAGGCCAAAAGTGCCGCGTTCTATCTTGCCGAAGCAGGCGCACAAAGGGCCTACGTGAGACTCTGCTCAGATTTCACCTGGAGAGATGGGTTCAAGGACGAAAAGATGGGTTCCGGGCTGTACACTGTTCAAATCGATGACAGTAATTCAGATCCTTCCATACCCGAAGATATTGTGCGCGTAACATCAACCGGCAAGGCAAGAAATGCTCAGAAGATCATCAGGACGCAACTCAAGCAGGCGCGCGTAAGAGCATTTGACTATGCCTGCTTTGCAAGGGACGCAGCCGGACTGAGATTTAATGGCAACAGTGATCCCTCTATTTGCGGCGGTATATACACACTTGGCATCCTCAACGTGAGCACCGGCTGTACTGTTCATGGGGACCTACTTGCCCTAGGAGACATATCAATCGGTTTTCAAAGCCCTGGTCTATCATCCACCCGACTACTTGGCAATATCAACTCTGGCGGCACTGTGGCGCTAGCCCCCGCATGTTCAGTTTTGGCAAGAGGCGAGATGGACATATGTTGCGAGCCGGCATCTCCTGCCGCGGGGGATGTAGTCGCAAGAGGAGCGATCTACGCCGGTGGATTCATCGAGGGTGAGAAAAGGGCTTACTCCGATGATGAGATAGACAGCGTGCCCTTCCCCGAGAACTACTTCGACTTTGACTGGCATTCTCTGGAAACTTCATCTCTCAGAGGATGGGCGATTTACCGATTTGAAGACTCGAAGGAATTCTGGAGATTCCTCAGGAAGAATTACTCTTCTGCAACAAAAACATATTCCCTGGGCGGCATATTCCTGATAAGGGGCGACCTGAAGATTGAAAGACCGAAGGAGGACGACAGGATTATCCTAATTGGCACACTCGTTGCCTCCGGCGATGTAATAGTAAGCACTCCAGCCAGGTTTATGCTCCAGAGGCCCGATTCTACATTCCCGGCAATTGTATCTCTCGGCGGAGATATCGTATTTGAAGAAGGAGGAGGCCCCGTCTCTATCCTCGGACTTCTTTATGCCAAGGGAGAAATCCACATGCATCACACTGGGCAGGAGAACCAAATCACACTCTTTGGCGCAGAATGTGCCTACAAGATACGCAACTGCGTGAACTCCAGGGTAGTCTATGACCCATCTGTTTCCTGGGTGATGCCCTTTTCTCCACAGCCGATTCTTCTCGTACAGTCCTGGGAAGAGTTGTAGCCAGCCGCTATTTTACGCCCGCTCCCATCTTCACCTTCCTTCCACTCATCCGGTAGGCATAGGACATGAATTCGGTGTTGTGCCAGACTCCTACTCTTCCCCTTCCATCAATGGCGATGGCTCCTGCTCGACCTCCCGTCACCTTTTCTAACCTGTTCATGACCATTCTAAGAGCCATCCTGGGGCTCGACCCTTTCTCCATCAGTTCAAGAACACTCTTTGAGAGAACCACCCTTACTATGTCCTCGCCAAGTCCAGTGGCAGAGACTCCGCCGATTGATGAATCTGCGTATATACCTGCTCCCACGATAGGAGTATCGCCAACCCTTCCCGGAAGCACGAAGAGGGCTCCACCTGTAGAACAACCGGATGCCACCTGACCCTGTCTGTCGATGGCAACAGCTCCCACGGTTTCACAGCCGTAGATTGATTCAAGCAGTTGCCTGTGTTTGTGCTCTTTGCAGAGATTCCTCTTCCATTCTTCAATTCTCCTTGCAGTGCGGACTTCACCTTCCTCTATGCCAGATGCCACAGCGAATCTTCTTGCTCCCTCTCCCACCAACATCACGTGCTCTGTCCTTTCCATGACTGCTCGCGCTGCTCTTATGGGGTTCTTGATATTCTCAACAGCAGCAACCGCTCCAGCCCTTAGTCTGTCGCCCTCCATGATGGACGCGTCCATCCTGGGCACCCCATCCAGTTGGAGCCGTGAGCCTGTCCCCGCATTGAAATCCGGATAGTCCTCGAGGAACACTATTGCCGCTTCCACGGCATCGACCGCACTCTTCCCTTCTTCCAGAAGACAGTAGCCAAGCTCAACGGACTTTGCCACAGCCATGACTCTCCGCCGAGATGGTCTCCTTCTGCCGCCAGCACCACCGTCCGCAACGATGCCAAACGCCCGCAAACTACTACCTCCTCTTTTTCCGCCTCACAATCCTGTAGAAGTTGCCTGTCACGGCCACACCATACCCACCTGAACGTTCGAGGTGGAACTGGACTCCAAACTTATCTGCGCTTTTCAGTTTGATGGCTTCTACAGAACATGATTTGGAATAAGCGAGAAGTTCGAATTTTCTGTCCACCAGAGCAATCGATTCCCAGTGGGACTCGTCTGCCAACATGGTTGAACCCATCCCTGCGAAAAGAAGGCGGCACTTAGCTATTCTCACCTTTTCAGGCTGCTTGGGAAATTTCCTTCTGACGTATTTGGATTTCTTTGTCACTTCTTGGCCATACGCCAGGGCAAGAACTTGATGGCCGTAGCAGACACCTAGAAGAGGGACACCGACTTTCCGGATGAACTCAAGATAGGTTTCATCACATTCGCCTTTTGTCAGACACTTCTCGGACCCGGACAGCACGACCGCATCTATGCCTGACATGTCATAGTCAGGCGTGGCCTCTCCTTCCTGTATTAATCTCAGATCTGAGAATCTTGCCACCAGAGCAAGGTAGTTCGGAACCTGCTTCTTGTATTTCTGGCCGTAACTATCTACGATTAGCGTGAACACAACCCCCCCTGGCAACCAAGCTGTGAGCTATAAGCTGTGGGCTGCAAGAAAACAGGCTATCAAGTACGATGGCTCCCTGCCGTGTCTCATAGGCAACAAGGTTTCTTCCTATAGCATATAGCTCATAGCTTACAGTTTGTTTCATGTTTCTTCTTCAGTTCAGCGAGGATATTGAGGGCTTCAAGGGGAGTTAACTCATTCATGTTCAGTTCTCTCAACTCCTTCAGGATGGGATGGGCCTTGGACCCAAAGAGACTGAGCTGATCTCTACTCTCCACCCTGGGAGCTCTCTTCCCTCTCCCTATCCTGGGAAGATTGGAAGGCGTTAGCTCATCAGACTCGAGGTTGGACAGGACTTCCTTCGCCCTTTGAACAACCTCCATTGGGATTCCAGCAAGCCTCGCAACATGGATACCGTAGGACTTGTCAGCAGCACCAGGGACAACCTTCCTCAGGAATACGACATCGTCGCCCCTCTCAAGAACAGCAACATTGAGGTTTCTGACTCTGGGAAGCATCCTCTCCAGTTCAGTCAACTCGTGATAGTGAGTGGCAAAAAGAGTCTTGGCAGATATTTTCGGATTCTCATGCAGGTATTCGACTACCGCCCACGCTATTGAAAGGCCATCAAAGGTCGAAGTCCCTCTTCCTATCTCATCCAGAATGATGAGACTCTTGTTGGTGGCACTGTTGAGTATGAGAGCAGTTTCATTCATCTCAGCCAGAAATGTCGAGACACCTCTGGAAAGGTCATCGGATGCGCCTACCCTGGTGAAAATCCTGTCCACCACACCTATTCTCGCACTCTTGGCAGGCACAAATGAACCAACCTGGGCGAGTATTACTATCTCTGCTATCTGTCTGATAAAGGTTGATTTGCCCGCCATGTTAGGTCCTGTCACTATAATTATCTGCGAGGCCGCATTTCCCAAGCTTATATCATTGGGTACAAAACCAGAATGAAGATATTCCACAACCGGATGCCGCCCCTCAACAATCTCAATCTCATCCCACTCACCCACTGAAGGTCTAACGTAACTCCGGAGAACGGCAACCTCGGCCAGTGAAGAGAGTACATCGAGACGTGCAAGGCTAGTGGCCGCGTGCATAATCTTGGCTGAGTGCTCTGCCACTTTTCTTCTCAGGGTTACGAAGATGTCGTACTCCATAGCCCTGGACCTCTCCTCGGCTCCCAAGATTTTCGATTCGTACTCCTTGAGCTCAGGGGTAATGAATCTCTCAGCATTGGCCAGAGTCTGCTTTCTTGTGTAATCTTGTGGAACAAGAGAAAGGTTAGGCTTGGTAACTTCGATGTAGTATCCAAAGACGTTGTTGAAACCCACCTTAAGGGAAGCAATGCCTGTTCTCTCCCTCTCTTTCGTCTGAAGTTGGGCAATCCACTTCTTGCCGCCTCTGGATATATCCTTCAATTCATCCAGATTTGAATCGTAACCCTGTCTGATTATCCCTCCATCCTTTAGTGAGATCGGGGGATCATCCACCAGAGCGCACTTGATAGTTGTGGCAATGCCTGAGGTGTCGCCAAGGTTCGATGCTGCTTCCTGGATAATTGGAGACACGGTGTCGGCCATCGCCTTCCTCACGTTCGGGACTACCTCAAGCGAGTCGGCGAGAGCGAGCAGGTCGCGGGGGCTAGCTCTCTCGCAGGATACTCTGGCGTTCAATCTTTCCACGTCAGTCAGCTTGCTAAGAAGCCTTCTCAGCTCTTGCCTGATCATAGACTTATCCGCCAGCTCTTCCACACCGTCCTGCCTTCTCTCTATCTTTTCCACGTTCATCAAGGGAGAAAGCAAGTATCTTCTCAAGAGCCTCCCCCCCATTGGCGTTCTCGTCATGTCAAGCAGGCCAAGCAGTGTACCTTCTTTCTCGCCTGCATGAATCTTCTCAGTCAATTCGAGATTTCTCACGGTTGCCCTGTCAAGAATCATGTAATCTGAGACTGCATAGGCTCTTATGGTTCGGATCTGGGGAAGGGCCCTTTTCTGTGTCTCCTCAAGATAGGCCAGATTTGCGCCCGCGGCACAGACTGCAGCAGGTCTTCCATCCAGCCCTAGCCCCTCCAGCCCCGCAACCTTGAAGTGAGACAGCACCCTTTCTCTGGCAGAGCCCAGCGAGAAAAGATAGTCATCCCTCCTGGTAACAGGGCAGATCTGCGAGAATCTCGAATCATCGAGACTTTCAGGAATCAATAACTCTGAAGGTGATATTCTCGTAAGCTCTTCCAGAAGAGTTCCGTCGTTCACCTCCGTGGCCGAGAACTCTCCGGTGGATGGATCACAAACTGCAATTCCAAAGCGCTCCTCAGGCTTGCACAGAGAAATGAGGTAGTTGTTCTTCTTCTCCTCCAGCAGCGAAGGTCTGACAATCGTTCCCGGTGTAACCACCTCAACGACCTCCCTGCGGACGATTCCTCGGGCCTGGCTGGCATCCTCCATCTGCTCACATAAGGCAACCTTGTAGCCTGCTTTCACCAGTCTATCCATGTAGGAGTCGATCGACCTGTATGGCACACCGGCGAGGGGCACTTTCTCTTTTCTCCCATGAGGCCTAGCGGTGAGGGCAATGCCCAGCACTTCAGAAGCTATCTGAGCATCTTCATAAAAGGTCTCATAGAAATCGCCCATCCTGAACAAAAGGATGGTGTCCTTGTGGTCTCCTTTTATCCTGTGGTACTGCTCTAGAAGGGGTGTAAGCTTGGACATTTAGAGTAAGAAACATCTACGGGATACCTGAGCACCAGCACGAAGATTCGGCCTACCTGTTTGTGCTGGTAACCCAGCCGTTGAAACCTTCGCCCTTCTTGAGGGCTTCTGCGTACTCTGCCGCCTCCTCCCTGCTGGAGAATCTGCCCACCCTTACTCTGAAGAGCACCTTTCCTGCGATCTCGTTTCTCGTGACGAACGCATCATGGCCTCTCTTCACGAGAGATTCCTTCAGGACCGTGGCAGTCTCCTTCTTGAGAAAGGAGGCAATCTGTATCGTGAAGTGATGCGGCTCAGGAGGTTTGATGTCCGGCTGCCTGGCGCCGACCAGCTTCGCGTATTTTGAAGTCGGATATCTCAAGAGCAACTTCTCGGCCCAAACTCGGGCTAAAGAAAGATCACCCAAGGCGTTGTAGGCCCGTATGACCCACCAATGGACAGCATCGCCGACGTCACTCTTCTTGTAATTGTCAGCAATGAATTTGAACCTAATGATAGCCTTGTCGTAGCTGCCCGCAGCATAGTGATACTGCGCTATCATGAAAAGGGCATTGTCTGCTACACTGCTTCGCGGGTACTTCACAATAATCCGGGAGAAGTTGTCCAAGGCAACAGCAAGCTCGCTGGAAAGCCTTCCCGCCAGATACAGCGCATTGGGTAATAGCGAACTCTCTGGATATTCGGAGATGAACAGGTCTACAGCATCTAGCGCCTCTCCGAACTTCCCTTCCATGTACAGTTCTTGAGCCCTTTTGAAGTCCTCAATGTCGTCCGCAGCAGCCCGTATGCTGGCCAGCAAGGTGAGAATAATAAGAATGGTTAGAGTCTTATTCATACTGGAAAAGGCTCCGTTTCACCGCATGCAGGACAGACCCATTGAAACTCTTTTAATTTGTGGCCACAGCATGTACACCGGTACTGCTTCACCTCTTTATTCAACTCTTTTACTTCGGTCATCAGTTCATTAAGAGCATCCTCATGATGCCCGGTGGCAGCTAAGATTCGGGCCAGTCCCATCTTCGCAGATGGATAGTAAGGGTCAATCTCAAGGGCCTTTTTGTACTCTGCAATGGCGTTCCCGGTCTTACCCATCTTCATATAAATTCTGGCCAGCGCATCATGGACAGAGACATTTCCTTTGTTTCTTGCCAGAAAGTCCTCGTACAGTTCCTTCGTCTCACCGAACTTACCCTGGTCAAAGAGTGCCTTCTCTATTCTGTTTAGCGTAAGAAACGCATACCTGGGTGAGGTTTCAACCACTCTCTTCCAATAGGAGATGGCTTCATCTACATCTCTTCTTGAGTAACTTGCATCGCCCAGATAGATCAGGGCGGGTACGCAATCCTTGTCGATCTTCAACGCTGACTTGAGGTGACGAAAAGCCTCCTCCCCCTTGCCGTTTTTCAGAAGGGTCATGCCGATGTTTGCCTGGTACGTGGCGATTTCCTGGCGCCCTTCCTCATTTCGTCTATCAACCAACCGCTTCATAGTGTCAACAGCCTGCTGCCACATACCTCTCTTTTCATAGAGGATCAGAAGTTCCCTCCTGAGAGAAGTGTTTCGCGGATCGAAGGATATGAGCTCCTGTAAGACATCGGTAGCTCTGGACAGTTCACCTCGCTTCTTGAAATCTTCGTATAGGCTTCGCTTCACGCGTGTCTTGACATCCCTGGACAGGTTGCGCCTCTGCAATAGGCTGTTGTGTACTCTAAGGGCTGTGGTAGTGTTGCCGCTCTTTCTCAAGAGGTCGCCGAGCCTTACATACGCGTCGGTGTTGTCTGTGTCCTCGGAAACGGCCTGTCTTAGCTTTCCGGCACCACCAGCAATATCACCGTCTAGTAGCCTCCTGAGACCATCAATATATGCCTGGTTCGTGCTATCGGGGCTTTTGCCGCGGTTACTGGCAATGTATATGAGTGCCCATATGAGTACTCCCAGTACTATTCCTGCCCCAATGTACAACCACAGGACATCAAATGCAATCACTCCGCGGTCTCCTCCTCGGTCTCTTCCTTCTTTGCCGGTTCCTCCGCAACAGCCTCCTCAAGGCCGCTCAAAGGCAGGTTTCTCATATTGTCAAGCTCCCCTTTTAGCGTCCTCATTTGTTTTCGCTGTGCACGCAACCTGGCCCACAGTCTTATCTCGTATGGAACCCCGATGACGATAGTCAAGAACATGCCGAAAGCTATACACTCAATCATGACGACGACAAGAGGGATGCCATTCCAGCTCCACATCAGGAGATTGAGATCCACTTCTTCAACTCCATTCTGAATCCCAACCGCGATTGCCAGGATCATCAGTGATACCACAACGATCAGAAATAGAAGCCTGTATACCGCAGCCATCTCTTCCCCCTTTCATGGCAGGTCTAAAGGAGGCTTCATCCTACAATCCTTCCATAGGCTGTCCAACCCCTCAACTCTTCCACCTTCACATTTACGTAATCCCCAGCCTTGGCCTCTCCTCTGAAAACGATATCTTTGTTCGTTCTCGATTTCCCCACATTCTCCCTGGGGTTGTTCTTGCTCTTGCCCCAAACCAGAACTTCAACAGTCTCCGAAACGAGAGAACGGTTCCTCTCCTCGGTTATCTTGTTCTGGATTCCTATCAGTTCTTTCAGTCTCTCCTGTCTTACCTCGCGGGGCACCTGCCCTTCCATGGTGGCAGCCCTCGTCTTCTTCCGAGTAGAATAAGCGAACATGTATGCAAAGTCAAAGGCTATTTCTCTTACCACATCGAGTGTCTGCTTGAAATCGCTGTCAGTCTCTCCTGGAAATCCGACGAGCAGATCTGTGGTCAGAGCTACGCCTTTGACCAGCCTCCGCGCAGTATCCACCTTTTCCATGTACTCCTCAACAGTGTACCCTCTGTTCATCAGGGTAAGCACCCTAGAGGATCCAGACTGGAGCGGCAGGTGTATATGTTCACACACGCTCTCGCATTCGACAATGGCTGAGACGACTTCATCTCCAAGATCCCGGGGATGAGATGTGGTAAATCTTATCCTGGCGTCCCCGACCGCGCTGTCCACAATCCGGAGGAGATCTGCAAAACCGTGTTCACCATCATTGTAAGAGTTGACGTTCTGTCCGATCAGAGTGATTTCCTTAACATCATTTCTAGTGAGCTCTCTAACCTCACCCACTATCTCCCTGGCCGGCCGCGACCTTTCTCGTCCGCGAGTGTAAGGAACGATGCAGTAGGAACAGAAGTTATTGCAGCCCCTCATAATGGGAATGAACGCGGAAATGGCATCTGGTCGGGCATTCAGATCGCCATAAGTTTCTGACTGCCGCACCTCGGTCAGCACAACAGACCGCCGCGATTTTGTGTAGCTTCTGATCAGCTCCGGGAGGTCCCTGTAGCAGTCAGGCCCAACGACAAGGTCAACACAGGGTGCATCCTGGATAACTTTTGCACCTTTCGACTGGGCAAGGCATCCAATGATCCCAATCACCAAGTCAGGGTTTTTCGCCTTCAAGTTCGTCAGATTGTTCGCCCGTCCGATGGCTCTCGCCTCGGCGTGCCGTCTGACCGAACAGGTATTCAACAGAATCAGGTCTGCATCCTCAGGATTGTTCGTCTCCTCATAGCCATCTTTAGCAAGCAGACCCTTCACAATTGACGAGTCATGCTTGTTCATCTGACACCCATACGTTTTGATATAGAATCTTAGGGCCGATTTTTCATAACTCTTTTTGAATTCTCGGCTTGGCATTTTTGTTTTCCCTCGAAAGACAAAACAGACAAGTCCTTCGATTCACGAGCTCGTTCACTCAGGACAAGTGCTGAGCGAGCAATTTGAATCAACACCCCTTGAATCAAACGTCACCGTAATTGCGAATCGAAGCACTAGCTACCTTCTTTTCATTTCTGTCAACTCTTTATCATTACTAAGAGCATCTTGAACCTTTTGGTTGCCTGCAAAGCATGTGGTTTATGGGCAGGCATAATAATCATCTGGCCTGATTTTACTGTAGAAGGAACGCCTTCTATAGTAATTACTGATTCACCATCCAGAATATATACTAAAGCATCAAATGGAGCTGTATGCTCACTTAATCCCTGGCCCTCATCAAATGCAAATAGGGTTACTATCCCGGTTTGTTTTTTTATAATTTCCTTGCTCACAACTGCACCATTTTGATAGTCAATCATTTCAGCTAAATTGCGAACATCCATATTATGTCTCTCCTATTTTGTTACTCGTTGGATCTCCATAAGAAAGGGCTTTTATTTTTCCATCCATGATCTCAAAGCCGGCTTTCCTCAATGGGAAGGGCGCTCAATGGCTTCATGATATTCAGCATCTATGTTGATATCCCACAAGTTATATGGGCTACCGGGAAGGCGCAAGTAGTTACGAGCAGCCAGGATCCCACTCATAATAGAATGATCTTGATTGTTGTACTTGTGCATCCCCGCACGGCCAATCGGTTGGAGATTAGTAAATTCATCTATTGTTGACTTCAGCAAATCATAATGCGGCTGAAAACCAATATAGGTCATAGGGTAAGCTTCTGGCTCCCGCACGACCCATGACCTTTCCACTGACTTCTTTTTAACTAAACCTATCCTGTCCAATTCAGTAAGCGCCAAGTCTCTTAAAGAGTCATCTGACCGATTCCAGAGCCCCCCATTCTGGAAAGCGAAATATTCGATACTCAATGCGCTCTTATTCTTGGCATCGACCATCGCATCTGAGAAGTTGTTGTAATTCACCAATCGTGCCATCTGAACATGCGGAGTATGTATATATAGCCACTGATCCGGGAACAAGTTTTCCCCATTCACCAACAGGTCTACTGTAATGTGATCACGGTATCGAAGTGCCTCTACAGATTTTTCGACTCGGGATGATTCAGGTGGGTCGAGCATATTGAAAAGACCTTTTAATGGTATGCTGCTGAAGAAGTGTTTGGCTGTGATGCTTGTCACCTTAGAATCAGGATCTCTCACATCAATAGCTACTATTATACTATCTTGACGACTGACACGGACGACCGTACTTCCCAGCATCAATTCCGCGCCCTGTGACACTATGTTGTCACACATAACCTCATACATCTGTCCCGCACCCAAGACTGGAAAATGGAATTCCTCAACAAGACTTTTGATTCTGTTGCTCTTTCCACCTAACAAGGCATTTCGAAGCACCTCAAGAATATCTAAACCTTTGATCCTTTGCGCTGCCCATTCGGCTCCAATCTGACTACACGGAATTCCCCATACCTTTTCTGTATATGTCTTGAAAAAGATTTCGTATAGCTTGCGTCCAAATCTCTGAACCATCCAGTCCTCAAACGAAATGGCTTTCTCTTTTCTCTTCATCTGGGATATCACAAAAGAAAACATGACATTTAGCGATTCCACAGGGCCCAGCTTTGCCAACACATCAAGCGGCTTCACTGGATAGTTGAAATATTTATTTCTGTAGAATATTCGTGTTAGGCGGGAAACCGGCCTAAAATCTGATCCCAAGGTGTCAAGCCATATCTTATTTATTTCCTTGCTTTTGGTGACAAAACGGTGTGGGCCTAGATCAAATCTTGCTCCACCATGTACTTCTGTCCTCGCTAAGCCACCAACTGTCTTGTTGCGGTCTACAATCAAAATATCGGACACACCATGCCTGGTCAGTTCGAGCGCAGCACCCAATCCTGCTGGACCAGCACCCAGTATGCAGCATTCACAAGACCTCGAAACCACCATCTACACTCCAGTGTCTAGAATCGTTTTCGCTCCTGCTAAGTCTTTGCGTGCCCACAATACAAGTTTTTTGATCGCGCGGAAATTCGATTCTTGCCGCTTAAATAGCCCCTTATCTAAGTACTCGTCTACGAATCTTTCATAAGTCATTTCCGTTTCCCATCAGGAATATCTTTGGATTCTTGAGGAGATCTGTTTTACTTCTTCTCAAGCAACTCAATAATCCTGTTTAACTTAACAACAACGAGAACTGTGAATACTATGAACCAAATGGATGCTCCCCACCACAAGAACGACATACCTCCAAACCCCCACATACTACACCTCCTTCTTCTCCATAGGAGCCAGGTTCAACCCTGGCACACCTCGCCGTAGCTGCACGATTCGTCCACTTCTGTCAGTTCGACTGGCACGAATGCATTCTTCAGCTCGTCATCTCCGTAAAACTGAATGTGGATATAGTTTCCGCTGAGGCCGATAAGTTTGCCTTCTTTTCTCCTTGACTCCACCAGGCAGTCTAACTCCTTTCCCAGAAAGCCTCTCCTGTATTCAACCCATTTCTCCCTGCCAAGCTGCCTGAGCGTCGCTGCCCTCTCCTTCCTCACTTCTGGGCGAACCTGATCGCTCATGGACGCAGCCTCTGTACCAGATCTCGCTGAGAACGGAAAAACATGAAGGTAGGCCAAAGGAAGGTCACGGACAAATCCCAGTGTATTTGAGAAAGCTTGAGAGCTCTCTCCGGGAAACCCGGCTATCAAATCAGCACCGATGGCAACGACGGGACATGAGCGCACAAGCCTCTCTACTGCAATCTCGCAGTCTCTTCTTGTGTAGTTTCTGTTCATGGTGCGAAGAATGCCATCATCAGCACTCTGAATTGAAAGGTGAACGTGCGGGCACATCTTGGAGGAGCCGGCATAGAACTCCACCAATCGTTCTGACACTTCATCTGGATGAATGGAACTGAGCCTGATCCGCTTCAGACTTTCTATCTTTTGAAGCTGCTTCAAAAGTGCCAGAAGGTCGTTTCCAGAGTCGTCCTGGTAGCGCCCAACGTCAGTTCCGGTCACAACGACCTCCTTGTAGCCCCCATCTGCCAGAACCCTCACTTCTCTGACGACCGACTGGGCTGGTCTCGCTCTGCTCTTGCCCCTGGCAAATGAGACTATGCAATAGGAGCAGTAGTTGTCGCACCCTTCCTGAATCTTTACGAAAGCTCGAGTATGATTGCAGAAGCTGTGTATGCATTCTGAGGTTTCCACACCGAACAGTCTCTTGAACTCGACCGATCTGTCCGAGTTGGGGACAAGACGATCGACTCCAGGAATGGCCATGATCGCATCAGGATTAACCTGAGCAAAACAGCCCGTAACAACCACCATGGGCTTGGGGCTCATCTTTGCAGCCCTTCTTATGAGGTTCCTCGACTGCCTGTCGGTCTTTGATGTGACAGTACAGGTATTTATGACCCTGATGTCAGCGTCAGCACCTGGCTCAACAACTTCGTAAAGGGGCGAGCGGCTGAACGCTTCGATAAGCACCTGTGTGTCGTATTGATTCAGCTTACAGCCGAGAGTCTGAAACGAAACCCTTTTCATGCTCGCCTTTTCCCCTATGTCGGAACAGCCTTACATTTTGCCTGACAGCTCACTCATTCTAATAGCCCTGCTCTGCACTGTCAACTCACATTCTCCCCATTCCCATTCTGGAAGTACGAAGTACGAATTGCAGAGAACGAAGAGGTAACTCAGGCCTACTAACCCCCGACCGTAGGAACTCAGACTTTTTCTTTGACAGACCCGCCCAGAGTTGCTAAGCTTGTATTGCGTGATCAGAAGGAGGAGTCAGTTGTACCCCAAAGACCGAGGAGGAGAAATGAGGCAGAAGCAAATCAAGATGTTACAGATTGTATGTATGAACTTTGCTTTCTGTATCCTTTTTGCTGGTCTCTTATGGGCAGGGGCTGACGTAAGAGTCAATCAGGATCCAGGCTTCCTTCTTCAGAATGAGGCGAGCATTACCATAAATCCCTTCACGCCAGGCAACTTGGTTGTCGCCTATAATGAAGACCCCTCTGGTCCGGGTGGTATGGGGCAGGGAATTGGAATAAGTTATACCTTTGACGGAGGGGTGATGTGGGGAGATACTCACGTTGCTGAAGTTTGGAACATTGAAGGTGATCCATCAGTAGACGCCGACCTTAATGGAACCATCTTCGCGGGGTTTATGTCCTACAATGGATTCTTCACAGACACTAATGGGATCTATGTGGCATTTTCCAATGACGGTGGGCTAACTTAGTCTACACCTGTTGCGGTTGACCTTCATCTGAATAGCCCCGCGAATCCAGGCCCCTTTACTGACAAATGCTTTCTGTGCGTTGATAACAATCCGGGAAGTCCCAATGTCGGCAATGTCTATATCACCTGGCAAAGAGACAATATAAATGGCGTGAACTCTGATGTCTATTTTTCTGCCTCCTACAATGGTGGTGTAAGCTTCACAGCTCCACAAAGAATAAGCGATCTGGCTCCTACCGTTAGCCAATGTGTTGGGCAGGTTCCAAAAGCTGCGCCTAATGGAGACGTATATGTTGTGTGGGGAGATTTCCCTCTTTCAGGTCATACCACAGGGTACTTATTCTTCGACAGGTCCACAAATGGTGGCACCACGTGGGGAACGGATGTTCTCATAGACAGCTTCTTTGTCGTCCCGCGGTTTCCAAATGCCCCATCAAATAATTCTTTCTACGTCCGAAGCTATCCTACCCTCGGGGTGGATCCACAGAATAGTAATGATGTTTACGTGGGCGTTGCCGCAGACCCTGATGGTATTGGCGGACCGGATGATGGAGATATATTCTTGTGGGCGTCTCATAATGGCGGGGCAACCTGGGGTCTTCCTGTTCTGGTGAACGATGATGGACTGCCCTGTGGCCAGTTCCAGCCATGGTTGGATGTGAGATGGGACGGCGCAATAGACATTGTTTGGCTCGATAGAAGAGTCGACTTCAATGACGAGGATTTTGAAATCATGTTCGCCCGCAGCACTGATGGAGGGAATACATTTTCACCCAACATTCCTGTCAGTGATACAATCATTCCCCTTCTCCCTGATCCTAATGGGTGGATGGGTGAATACATAGGAATCGACGTCGACTCAGCGACAGCCTACATAGCGTGGACTGATACACGTTTGGGGGACAGAGATATATTCTTCGACGCGTTTTCCCTACCAACAGGCACTCCCATGGTGCGCACGGATAGGCAGGCTCCACAAGTTTTCTCGCTGTCACAGAACTATCCAAATCCATTCAGGAATTCGACAATCATTCAGTACGCGCTTCCGCAGAATTGCAACGTTAGACTGGAGGTCTACAACACTGCCGGCCAGAGGGTGATTGTACTTGTCGATCGAGAGGAAAGAGCTGGATACAGGAGTGTAAGGCTCGACACTAACCTCATGTCTCCGGGGGTCTACTTTTATAAACTCAGGACTTCTGACTTCCTCGCAAGCAAGAAGTTTATCGTAATACGCTAACGCTCAGCAAAAATTAGTAACTACGAAAGTCCCACCTCTTTTCCGCCAGACAGCGAAATCTCTGCACTTCCCCTTATTCTACAGCGATTCTAATATTCCAACTCTACGCTTTCAACTTTCATCTGCCCATTCTCAATCCGACACCAAACACGACACCCAGCACCACAAACCACCTCCCCCGTGTATCTCGCTTCGCGAGAAACGGGACAGGCAGGGCTCCCCGCAATGACGTTCTATTCCTGCCTTGTTTCAAGAACCTATGGCCTCTCTCTATAAGAAAAACAAGTATGTCATTGCGAGTCCCGAGCGAAGCGAGGGGCGTGGCAATCTGGGTCTCTCGTATCCTGTTCTGCCAAAATTACTGTCTCCACTTAATCCCGGTATCTGTTTAGAAAGCGCCTTATCGGCGAAAGGTTATTGAGCTCCCTCATAGTGGTTATAGAAAAGGTGC
>SOJN01000081.1 GCA_004376575.1 candidate division TA06 bacterium
AGGTGGCTGATTAGTTCCTGGCGGCTGAACTTAACCATGAGGTCTGGGATGCCGTGCTCGTCATAGTCCCCAATGTCCGAAGGGCCCTCAGTTCGCATAGGTGGAGACAGGAGCTGCTCATCGATCTTTGTTATCGCTACAGTCGAACAGTCAATCTCCTCTACACTGTAGCCTTCCGACAGTTCGATGTAGCAGGTTACCCACCTCCCCTTGCTCTTCAGATTGAGGACCTCAGGCTTTATGTCGACTGTTGCGTCCAGAGTTCTTTGGATAGGCCCGAGGTCGTAGGCAACGACGAAGTCAGGCATCTCCTGACACAGTTCGAACAAAATGGCGCGGCTTGTATCCCAGTCAGTCGAGAATGCCAGTCCACCAGCCAGGGTCAAATATGCTCCCTCAAAATAGACCCCAGTATAATCGCCCCTGATAGGGTCAAACTGATAAATCCGATTGCCCCAGTGGTCCCCCGAAGTAGAGACCCAGAGCCAAGGATTCCCCGCTGAGCCATCGTCCCATGCCAGACCCTTGATCCTGTATGAGTTGGCATAGGAAGCGACAACAACTCCTGTCGTATCGGTTTTGACGATTGCGAGCTTCTGGAGGCTTACCCATACGTATTGTCCATCCCACGCAAGACCCTGGCCAACGTCATAGGGACCCCGAAATTCGTACAACACCTTTCCGAATTTGTCGAAAGCAGTTATCATCGAGTCGTCACTTCCAAAGAAATAGTCATGATCCGGCCTATAGGCAAGGCCCGACCATCCCCAGTCATCACCCGGAGGCCCGGACTCCTTACTCTTCTGCGCAAATTCCCTTACGTATTTCCCATCCCTGTCAAAGACATATATCATATTCGAATCACCGCCAACATTCGCCCCGGTCACATAGAAGTAACTTCTGTCGAATTCTACCCCGTATAACCCCTGGTCTCCCATGTAATAGAAAGCCCATATCGAATCGCCGAGGCTGCTCAATGGCCTTCTCTCTGGGTTTTCCTCTTCCTTCATCCCGTACGATTGGCCATACGCGTCAATTCCTCGAAGGCCCCCTACACCTTGTGCGAGTACAGCGACTCCAAACAAGACGAATCCACACAATGCAAACCACTTCATCTGTTCCTCCTGGTAACCGTCAGGGAGCCCCCATTGATACTAGCCGAATCATGAACCACCAGGCTCCGCGGGAACAACGCTTTCGAACTTAACTCTCTGATGACTCAAAAGGTCTTCAGTCCAGACAACATAGAAACGCTCGCATGGAGCCCTGATTACTTCATCAGCGTGAAAACAGCCCTGAGGGTACACGGACGGTGTTAGTGGTGTTCCACTCAGGTTCTGCGGGTCAGTCGGGCCATTAGGATAGTATTTGCTGTAGAATATCTCGTACAAGCCCGGGCCTGCCGACTCCTCAGCCCAGACGATGTTAAAATCGTCCAGAGAAGGAAACTTCGAAGGGACACTAGGGGTTTCCGAGATGAGGTAGTTGTACCATGTCGCTCCCATATACATGCCAAAGACTATCTCAGGCGGTGAGCCCTGCTCCCAGACAGCATATATCCCGCCACCCCATTCATCCACGCTTGGATGCTCACCGAGAGCCACGACCTGTGATTGCTGCCACACCCCATTAGCCCTGGAGGAATGACGAATCGCGCTCGCTCCAGGGTTGGAGTTATCCTGCCACAGGACATGAGGAGTCCCGGCACCGTCAAAAGAGATACTTGGAAACTCTAACGAATGAAGTTCGTCCGCGCTCACAATCTCCTCTGGAATACCAAGAGATGGGTTCCAGTAATAGATATAAGTTCTTTGCAGGACGGTGTCAATGTACTCCCACACAACGTGGGGTGGATAATACGCCTGCGGACCCGTCTCGTCATAGATAGCGACGGCCGGGGTGAAGATAACGTCCATTTTATCGGGAAGACTAACGATGACATCTCTCTGCCACTGCCCGGACGCATGCTTCCAGTAGTGAACAAGGTGCTCGTTCGGCGGGTCTCCAACATGCTCCAGCAGTACTATATGTGGGACTGTGTCCGGGTCTACGGCTAGACTTGGATAATAAGCTGCTTCAAAACTTGTGAAATCCCAGGTAATTCCTCTATCTGTAGAGTATGCGTAAGTCACTGAATGCATTGGGGTACCGGGCAGGTCGTTGTGCGGAAGAGTTATATTCTGGTAGACGACGTGAATACAAGCTGCGGAATCAACGGCGATTTTCCTTCCATTGTTCCAGGCTGTCGCACTATCTGAGGAGTTGGATTGCAAAGTCAAGTTGAGATCAGAACTGGCACAGTCTCTGCCTGATATGTAATGTGCTGGAACTAGGCTGGGGCCAAATTCCATTGCTGATGCCATGACTGCGTGGGTCCCCTTAGCGGTCTTAAGTTCGAAATACCCGTTTTCGTCTGAGAGCGCACCGCGGTCTGCCGTCAGGGAGTAGACCCATGCTCCGTCTATAGGTATCCCACCGGCCGCGGATTGAACAACACCGCCCTGGCAAGCGGGTAACGCACCATCGAACTGCAATACGAAAACCCCTGAGTCGACATCGCAGGCAGAAATATGACCGTCGTAGAAAGGCCAGAGATCGAAGACGCCATATTGTGGGGGGAGATCGGGTTTGAGGTAAGTGTCATAATACCCAATCTCTATAGGGTCATCCGGGAAACTCACATCAAAGATCCTCAGTCCTCTGTTGTAATTAGCAACATACCCCAAATTTTGTCTGATGTAACAGTAGTGGGCCGTCACCGCTGTGCTTGGAACATACTTGGCAGCCTGCGGATAATTACACAGGCCCGGGGTCCCAAGCCCTTGAATATCATAAACGGTGATGTCTCCAATTGGCCGGTTGCATCCCCATTCAAAGAAGTGTTCGTCGGAAGTGAAGACATAGTGAAGGTCCTCTGTTGCCCAGGCATCGTGGGTCATCGCATTCTCGTACTCACAACGGCCCAGTTCCTTCGGGACCATCGGGTGTCCCTGCGGGTCTTGATTCCAGAGCGGGTCTGTATCCACCACATAGAGACCTCCTCCCGGATTTGTGACCAGCAGCCTGTTTCCATGCACTGTAACGTCATGCCCTCTCGCGATGTCAGGACCCGGCGGAAATCCTGGGTTGATGCCGGGATACCATATGGTGTCAGGGGCAAGAATTCTTATTGGCAGTCCAGGATCGTCTACCGGCGCATCAAGAATTTCTCTTATATTGAAAATATAGACCGTGTCGTTGCAGAGTCCCTGATACGCATAGCCGATGCACGTGTTCGAGACTGCAAACACCCACACGGGCTCGCCTGCGTACTGGATTCTGCTTGTGTCCAGAAATGCGCTGTAAAACGACCCCCCCTTTATGCGAGACCCCAAACCTTCGATCTTGCCCTTCAAAACAGGATCCTCCCCCCATTCGTGTACGTCAAATATGTAAATGCTGGGGTCTATCAATTCTTCGTCCTTCGTTTGGTTTGGCATGATAAGATGAATGCGGTCATTTCCGCTTGAAGGGCGGGACATACAAGCTTTTCCGTGTCCCGGAGCCATTTCTACATCTAAGTTAAAGGGATCCAGCCTGTACGGCCCCCTGATGCTGCGCGTTTCCACATCCACTATTACGAAGGAGTCCCATTTAGTGACATACACATACTTGTCATATCCGCATATGTACCCATTTTTCGATGGAGTCAGATCAGCCAACCCTAGCCTGGTAACGTTGTAGGAACGGGGGTGCGCCCGTACGGCAAACAAAGTTGAAGCAAGCCCCACCAAAGCCAATGACACCGCAGGCCTGAGACCTAGCCTGACAAGTTTTTGCAGTGGTCCAGTCATTGCAATTCCTCCTTCCCTCCACCTACTATCGGATTAGTAGCACTTTGCGGGTTGAAAGGAACTCACCCGATTTCATCTGGGTGAAGTAGACACCACTGGGAAGCGTGCGGCCGGCCGCGTCAGTTCCATCCCATGCAACCTCATGCGGACCTGCCTTGGCCTTCCCGCTGGTGAGAACCTTCACCTGCCTGCCCGCAATATCGTAAATTTTGATGCTAACCGCACCTGGCTGCGCCAACTGGAAGCGAATCCCGGTCCACTGAGAAAATGGATTTGGGCTGTTCTGAAATAGCCTGTACTGGAAGCGCTTGCCTGCTAGCTCCGTCTCTACTCCTGTTGTTGGGTCTCTCTTTGCATACTTGAGTTCTGAATATAGATAGACCGAGTCATCGTATTGAGCGTGGGCATATGCTATATGAAGATTGTTCCCATTGTCGATTGCAAGTGAATTATAATAACCTGTACCCGTACCTGCGTCGTCGACCAACTCCGTGTTCCAGGCAGAGCCATTCCAGTAGGCATGTTTCAGTGCATCCTGGTTCTCATCGTGGTAAGTAACGTGCGCGTATCCATAGGAATCGACCGCTATACCCTTTTGCCCCTCTACCTGTGCTGTTGCATCTATCGTTTCTATCGCCCAACTGGAACCGTTCCATCTTGCCACCCTTACTCCACTGAAATCGGTCCCATGATAAGCTATTTGCGGATATCCGTCTGATCCGATTGCAATCGAGGTATAAAATCCTAGTTCACCCAGCGTATCGACCTTTTCGAACTCCCACCCACCGCCACTCTGCCACGCGAGCTTCACGTCAAACGAACTACCATCCATGTAGCTCACATAAGCGGTGGTGCCGGATTGCAGAGCCATAGAACAGTACATACCAACAGGACCAGGGCTATCGACCGTCTCAACAACCCAGTCGGACCCTGTGAAAAAGGCATATTTCA
>SOJN01000082.1 GCA_004376575.1 candidate division TA06 bacterium
CGAAATTGAAAACACTTGTAACCACAGATTACACGAGATTACCACAGAAAAACCATATCCTAATGTCCAAGTAGGGGCGCGGTCTCCGCGCCCATCATACTCATACCTCACAACCATAGACGGGTTTTTCAATTTAATATCGGGGTAGGGGAGAGGATTCGGGGTTTGACCAGAGCGTCATGTAGTGTTATACACTAGGGCATGGTACGAGGGAACATGCAAATATGAGATCTGTACGATTGTCCAACTCTTCGAAAATTGCCATGGGGTGCGTGGCGGTCCTAGCGTTTCAATTCCTATTGCTATATCCTCTACACACCTCAATGGACCTACCTATGGCCGATGAATCATATTACATGGGTTGGGGAAGTAGGTTCGCTTCAGGTACAGGAACTCTTGGTGACACATCTAGCTCTCCGTTTTACGTATTGCTCTACTCAGTATTCGTGAGATCATTCGGAGCAATCGGCAGCATCTTTCTTATGAAGTATTTTCTAACCATGAGTGTATCAGTGGCGGTTTTTGTTTTTCTTATGCGGAATCTACGTACGTATCCCATTTCAATCCTGCTGTCATTCGTGTGGGCAGTTTCCACTTACAATGTGAATGCAGACATTATTGTCTACCACTTCGGAGTACTTGTCTTTTTGCTGGCGCTTATTTACTGCAACACCAACAAAATGGTTTCAGTGATTCTTCTGCTATTGTGTTCATTCGTACGTCTGGAATACATTCTTGTTCTTGTCCCGTATGTCGTATATCTCTCTGTTCTTTTCATAAGGCATAGGAAAATAGAAAACCTCTTGCCATCTCACGTTAGGTCCAGAAGAATCCTATCATCAGCAACCATAGTGATACTATTGGCACTACTGATCTATGTGTCTATCAATGTGGATGGTTGGAATTTGGGTACTGACAGAACCTGGTTCGCTTTCAGACAGCACTACGCTTTGAGTCAAGTAAGAGCTGGTCAATGTGATCTTGATCCCTGGATTGACTACAATGTATTGATTGACCGAGACTTTCCTAGTAGCAACTCAGTGTTTGATGCTTTCCTTGTAAATCCAGCTCCAGTATTTCGGCATGTCTTGAGGAACCTCCTAAACCTCCCCAAAGCCATACTAAAATCGGTGTTTCCGGTCAGAGCCTTGACCTACTACCTTATCATATGTGTCGGGTTTCTTCTCTACACATTTGCGATACTCATTTTCTTCCGGAGATGGCGGAGGTTTGCTGTTCGTGCACGAAATGTAAAATCCAGGTTGGGTGACATACGTGTTCTGTCTATCTTTTCGCTGCTCGCTCTGGCGCCGAGCCTGATAGTATATGCAAAAGACAGGTATTCAGTGGTGCTAATGCCATTCATTCTTCTTTATTCTGGTGTTCTATACGTGGCGCTTCTGGAAGCATCCGACCGAAAGTCGTTTCTCAAAGCCGGCCTGTATTACCTAATATGCATAATTGTTGTTGTCTGTCTGATAGGTCCGAGGCCCCTTGCATATAGAGATGGGAAAAGACCCATCTACGAAAAAGTCGTACGATTGCAGGAGATTTGGCCTCGCACAAAGATAAAACTGTTGGGTCTGTGGTCGACCACGTATGCTAACTACATAGGACTTGATAAGTGTATTCCAATCGAACCTTTGGCTACAGCAGTAGGCGGCGATATTAGACCCGGAGGGGTGAGTTTGCGAGACTTGCTCCTGTCCCACGACCCGGACGCTGTCCTTATCAGTCAGCGTCTGCTGGCTTCGAAGAATTTTGATGAAAACTCAATCAAAGTCCTGAATTCTGAAGCCTGGACTGCGTATGACATCGGGGACGAAAAACTATACCTTAAAAAGCAAATCCGAAATTCTAATCCCTAAATCCTTCACCCCGTTAGATAATCACGTTTTGCTTCAAAGAATAGCTTTGTCTCTCCTGGTATATGGCTGTTGATTAGACCACTTGCTTTTCTTACCGGCCATATCTAACGGGGTAGAGAAATCCAAAATTCAAATGACCGAAATTCAAAACGCGCGCTCTGGTCATTGGTGTTTTGGTCATTCGAATTTCTGTCATTAGATATTGTTTACCCCATTAGATAGTTCCCGATGCGATTCTTGATATACCTCTTTCCCCAACTTGTTTTCAAGTACTTCTCCCTCTTCACAGCGTCCTTGCCGTTCAGGCAACCTTCATAGTATACCAACTTCAACGGTCTTCTATTCTTAGTCGACGGCACAAGTCCCTTGTTGTGGTCTTCAACTCTTCTGTTCAACTTACTTGTATAGCCGACGTACAGCTTCCCATCCTTCAAACTTTGTAGTACATAGACATAGTACATTTTATCTCACGGGGCAGGTAGTTTGTACCGACGAATGCGGAAGATCTGGCGAGTTCCTTGATTGCTTAGATATTTGCTGTCGTTCTCCGGAGGCTCTTGGTCAATCTGATGACCTTTTTATCGAAGTTCAAAGTCCCTTCCTCCAAGTCACACCGTTTTGACCTCTCGTGTGCACCCATTGCATAGTCTCCTGTTTCGGTCATTTGAATCTTGGTCACTAGGTATTGTTTACCCCGCTAGATAATAGGCTGTCGTCTCAATGAAGACCCTTACTTTTCTTGGAAGACTCGCATTTGCCACAATGATTACTGCTGTCATTGGCCATATCTAACGGGGTGAAGAATTTAGGATTTCGGATTTAGGATTTATGTCGTGGGAGGGGATCAGGTGGGGGATATGCCTTTGGATTTTTCGTATTCAGCGATCTCCAGCCTGGTCTGGACTACAGTGTCGGGATTGAGGGAAATGCTGTCTATTCCGCAGTCAACCAGGAATCTCGCGAAGTCAGGAAAGTCGGAGGGGGCCTGGCCGCAGATTCCTACCTTCGTGTTCCGCTTCGTGGCCTCGCTTATGAGCCTCTCTATGGCCCATTTCACAGCAGGACTCCGTTCGCTATACAAATGGATGAGAAGGTCTGAATCCCTGTCCAGCCCCAGGATTAGCTGCGTAAGGTCATTTGAACCTATGGAGAAGCCATCGAATATTTCAGCAAACTTATCTGCAAGTATCACGTTTGAAGGTATTTCTGCCATCATGTACACTTCAAATCCATTTTTGCCCCTGGGCAAACCGCACTCCTTCAAGATTTCAACCACCTTGCTACCTTCCTCAGGAGTTCTGCAGAAGGGAATCATAGCCTTCACGTTCGTCAATCCCATTTCTTCTCTCACTTTGAGAAGAGCTCTGCATTCCAGTTCAAATGCCAGTCTGAAATTCTTGTCATAGTACCTGGAGGCGCCTCTCCACCCAATCATTGGGTTGCTCTCTATTGGCTCGTACAGGTCCCCTCCGATTAGTTTTGCATATTCGTTGCTTTTGAAATCGCTGAGCCTGACGATGACGTCCTTCGGATAGAAGGCAGCCCCAATGCGGCCAATGCCTCTTGCGAGGCAGTCAACAAAGAACTGGGGTTTGTCATCTGTGTCGGGTATGATGTGCTCTATTGAAGTGACGATCTTCTTGAATTTCTCGTTCTCCCTTTTTTCATACAGCTTATCAAAATTGAGCAGAGCAAGCGGATGTATTCCAATGTATGAGTTTATGATGAACTCCAGCCTGGCCAGGCCCACGCCATCACACGGAATCCTGGAGTGGGAAAGAGCCTTGTCCGGGATTCCCACGTTCATCATGATTTTGGTCCTGGTTGCTGGAACCTCCGAAACCTTGATCTCATTCACTCCATATTCGATAATGCCATCGTACACATGTCCTTCAAGTCCTTCACAGCAAGACACAGTGACCTTTGCGCCGTCCTTCACACGCTCGGTTGCATTTCTCGTGCCCGTTATGCAGGGTATGCCCAGCTCTCTTGAAACTATGGCCGCATGGCATGTTCTTCCACCCTTGTCAGTCACAATGGCCGAGGCGATCTTCATGATGGGTTCCCAGTCAGGGTCTGTCATTCTGGTGACGAGGACTTTTCCCTTTTCAAATTTCTTTATTTCTTCTATGGAGTTCAGGAGGACTGACTCACCGGTGCCGACCTTGTGCCCGATTGCTCTGCCGGACGCAAGGACCTTTTCTTTTCCCTTGAGATAATAGGTTTCATATGTCTCGAAGTCTCTCCTCGCGGAGTGTACAGTTTCTGGTCTTGCCTGGAGAAGATAGAGCTTTCCTGTCCCGACATCCTTGCCGTCTCCGTCCTTGGCCCACTCGATATCCATGGGCATCTTTTTTCCGTGTTTGCTCGAAAAGTGCTTCTCGACCACGCATCCCCACTTCGCCAGCTCCAGTATTTCTTCGTCAGAGAGAGCGTACTTTCTTTGCTCGTGCTTGGGTACTGTTACATTCCTAACTGGGGTACGCGGTTTTGCAGAATAGACCATCTTCCTCTTCTTCTCTCCCAATCTCTTGCCTACAATGGGCTTTTTCCCGTCGAGCAGAGTGGCCTTATGGATGAAATACTCATCCGGATTGACCGTGCCCTGAACCACATTTTCGCCAAGGCCATAGGATGCATTGATGTGAATGATTGACTCAACACCCGACTCCGGGTCGATGGTAAATAGGACGCCGGCACTCGCAGAGTCAGAGCGAACCATCTTCTGTACACAGACTGAAACTCTGGTCTCGAGGGGATCGAGGTTCTTGTCGGCATGATAGGACACTGCCCTGGGCGTGAATAAGCTGGCCATACAGCCGAGTATTCTGTCACGAAGCTTTTCTTCACCGGTCACATTCAGATACGTCTGAAGCTGTCCGGCGAAGCTTGCTGTGGCCTGGTCTTCCATGTTAGCCGACGATCTCACAGCGACCTCGACCTCATACCCTGAGTCTTCGCACAGTTTTTTGTAGAAGCTGGCGATAGTATCCCACAATTCATCTGGAATCTCTGCTCGTTGAAATAGCCTCCTCGCATCTTTGCACTTTGATTCCAGATCGGCGATACTGGATGTATCTATATCGGAGAGAATAGACTTCACCGAGTCGTCAATCCCGTTTTCTCTGGTGATTTCACTGTAGGCTTCGGTGGTTACCGCAAATCCCGGGGGGACTCTTATGCCCAGAGGGGCAAGCTCCCTGAGCATCTCGCTCAGGGCAGCATTCTTACCTCCAACTAGATCCACTTCTCCAGCTCTTGGATCTGTGAGCCACAGGACGGAAGGCTTTGAGATCATTGGTCTTAACTCTCTTCTCGTGCAGAGGGACTTCCTGTTTAGGTTACTTATGTGACCAGCTGATGTCAAGAAGAAAAACGAAATCAAAACCAAATTCCAAACTTGTGTTGTGTCGTACAGCCTACAGCCTCAGTAGTCTTACATGTTATATCTTACATCTGATGTATCATTTGTTTGTAATTTGGTGCTTGGAATTTGGGATTTGGTCTTAGGCGGGACACGCGGGCCTTCCTTGACTTGGAGGGGAGAGGCTGGTATAATATGCTCAGTATCTTGGAGATAGCGTGGTCTAACAGATGGGGAGAGAAATGAAAAAACCTCTTAGTCTTATATTGTTTCTCATTTTGGTATGCGTGGGTCTCGCAGAAGGCGAGCAGACTGTATTCGGAAAAATCGAGGAGGCTCACAGGTCCGGGGAAATAGATAGGGCTACCGAGCTCCTTTACAAGCTCTATGCTGTCAAGGCTCCTGACAGGCTGCCAGAGAGATACAGGTCGGAAGCGCCCGCGCTTTGCGCAACAGTGCCGATGCTCGATGTCTGGAGGAATGTGGATCTCCTGGTCAAGGACAAGGGTGAGGAGGTATACCCACTACTGACAAGGCCTACTGGTCTGGACAGCATAATCAACACAACCCATTTCAAATTCCACTGGACGAATTCAGGCTCTGACTCTGTGGGTAAGTCGTATGTGGACAGCCTCACCGTCTATGCCGAATCTTCATGGAGCTACGAGGTAGACTATCTCAATTGGGACGCCCCTCCGGCTGACTACGATTCTGGGGGCGATAATCTATATGACATTTATGTATTTGATATACCCATACCAGGCGTGCTCGGCTATGTACAAGCAGAGTCGATCGGTCCGGATCCTCAACAGGAAGACGCGATAAGCTGGATGGCGATAGACTACAACATGAGTTCTATATATAGAAAGAGCACACTGGCCCACGAGTTCAATCATTCCTGCCAGTTCAGTTATTCATATAAAGAGAAAAAGTTCTGGTATGAGAACTGTGCGGTCTGGGCCCAGGATGAGGTCTATGATGGTGAAGATGACTACACGGGCTTCCTTGGGGGAGGCGTAGCCAACCCACTGACCAGGCCAGAATGGTCTATTACCGTGTTTCAAACTTCGGGCTATTATCAATACGGCGGAGTCACATGGCCCAAGTATCTTGCCGAGAATAACGATGTTGATATAGTCAGGAAGATCTGGGATCTCAATGCCACCCACTGGGACAGCTTCACCGTGGAGGATACCGACTCAATCCTGAAGATGGACTACAGCGACAGCCTCACCAATGCCATCAAGGAATACGCAGTCTGGCGATACTTCACGGGCAGCACCAGAGCCCAGAATCCTTACTATGAAGAAGGTTCGAGCTGGACCACGTCCTACGTGGCACCAGAACATACACATTCTACATATCCAGCCAGCGGGGATGAAGGCACCAGGCCCCCTGACTATTACGGGATAAACTTCATTGAGTTTGATACGACAGGCTTTCCTGGAGGTCTCAACATCTCGTTTGACGGAGAAGATGGATACTCCTGGGCTGCGATGCTCATCGAATACAACGACGGCGCCCCATCGGCATTCAGTGAGATAAGCCTGGATGCTAATGGGTCAGGAAACAGATTGATACCATGGGATACGTCGCAGAGGATCGTGCTAATCCCCTGCGTGCTCTCATCGAGTGGTGCTGACTTGGACTATACCTATTCTGCGAGCTTCATACCCACAGACACAGATACGCCGTATGTTGAGGTTGTTTATCCAAATGGCGGAGAGAGCCTCTCCGTGGCCACCACAGATACCATAAGGTGGATAGCCACAGACAGCGTCATGGTTGATTCTGTTTCTATCTATTATTCCACAAACGGCGGCTCGATATGGTCTCCAGTTGCCACTGGCGAGGAGAACGATTCATCGTATACCTGGTTGATTCCCAACACTCTCTCCAGCAATTGTCTGGTAAGGATTAGTGCGTGGGACTGGACCGCGAAGTGGGATGAGGATACCAGTGATGCAGTCTTCGCCATAGGCGACTTCACAGTACCCTCTGTTACAGTGATTCGTCCCAATGGGGGAGAGGACTTTGGAATAGGTTCAACAGACACTGTAAGGTGGGATGCTTCTGACAATGTGGGAGTTGACTCCATAGGCATCTACTACTCGACGGATGCAGGTGGGTCCTGGGGCGCTGTATCGACCGGGGAAGCAAATGACGGCGAATATCTTTGGTTGGTTCCCAACACGCCTTCAGACAGTTGCCTGGTAAGAGTGGTTGCCTTCGACCCCTCGTTGCTCCAGGGTGCGGATACATCTGATAACTTCTTTACCATAGGGGACAGCTTGAATCCCGTCGTGGACGTTATTCATCCCAATGGGGGTGAGTCTCTCGCTCCCGGAACGGAAGATACGATAAGGTGGGTCGCATCGGACGACAACGGGATCGATTCGGTGAATATATACTACTCGACAGATGACGGGTCCTCGTGGATAGACATAAGTCACGGTGAAGTGAATGACTCGACGTATGCGTGGACTGTGCCCAATACCCCTTCTGACAGTTGCAGAGTGAGGATTGATGTGTTTGATCCTGCTGGCAATCCAGGCTCGGATATCAGCGATAACCTCTTCACAATACTTGATACTGAGCCGCCCATTGTCACTGTCACCTCTCCAAACGGAGGTGAGCAGTGGGAGATAGGAGACGTTCGTCAAATCACCTGGGTTGCCACTGACAACATCAGTGTCGACTCCCTGAGTGTCTTTTATTCATTTACCGGCGGGATGATGTGGATTCTCCTCTCCCGGGGAGAGCCAAATGACTCGTCCTATGACTGGACGGTCTTCGGTCCACCTTCAGACTCGTGCCTGATGAGGATAATAGCATACGATTATGGAGGCTCTGCCGCTGCAGATACAAGTGACAGCTTGTTCCAGACATTCGACAGTACATTCCCTTCAGTGTTACTCTTGTATCCCAACGGTGGCGAGGTGATGGAAGCTGGCGGAGTGGATACCATAAGATGGACTGCATCTGATAATTATGTGGTGGACTCTATAAACATTTACTACTCTTCTAATGGTGGGGGGTCCTGGGATATAGTATCAACTGGTGAGCCCAACGACTCCTCGTACGAGTGGTCTATTCCCTCAGTAGTGAGCGACTCATGCTTGGTGAGGGTGCTTGCGGTGGATGGTGTTGAGAATACGTCACTCGACGAGAGCGATAGTCTGTTTTCAATTGCTGACAGTACGAATCCGTCAATCCAGGTTATATCTCCTAATGGGGGTGAGGTTTGGGGTGTGGGGGACGAAGATACGATAAGGTGGGTCGCTTCAGACGTTTTCGGTGTGGACTCAGTCAATATATATTATTCGACCAACAATGGCGGCTCGTGGTTCGTCGTCTCGCGGGACGAACCAAACGATTCCAGCTATGTGTGGACCATACCTGATATGCCATCAGACAGCTGTCTCGTTCGCATCAGGGCCTATGATCCCAACAATCATATGGGAACGGACGTGAGTGACGACATGTTCGCAATCCGCTATGTGGGAGTTGAGGAGACTACAGTCAACAGAGGGAAACCTGACGCGCTTGCACTATCAATGATTACATCCAATCCATTCAAACAAAGAGCTGTTTTTTACCTTGCGTTGCCCCAGACAGGGAACACAAGGCTCGATGTGTACGATATTACTGGTGGCCTGGTAGGAAATGTCTTTACCGGACATCTGGAAAGCGGTTATCATTCGCTGGAATGGAGTGGGGACGACGCAAAGGGAAATAGGTTTCCGAGTGGTGTTTATTTCTTTAGATTGGAGTCTGTCAGCGGGGTATCAGTAACGAAGGGTATACTGCTTGGCCGATAGGGCTAGGTGAATATCTTCCTTCCCTTGGCAAGAATCTGGTTCAGTGCATCCTTGAAGTAGTCGGTCGAGTTGATTATCTCTTCCGAAATTTCACTCTTGTAGTATTGCCACGATTTCTTTATTTCATCCCCGACCGTGTCGATGAGGTTTCCCTTTTCCAGGCCTTCTTCGACTCTCTCCGTATGATAGAGGACTATGTCCTTCACAAGGACTCGTGCCAGCCTCTTTGCCTTATTGTGCTCCTTCTGAACATCGGGCGGAAGCTCAGCCTCGGCCTCCATGGTTGGTGGAAA
>SOJN01000083.1 GCA_004376575.1 candidate division TA06 bacterium
CTTCGTCCTCTCAAACTTGGCCTTGGCCATACTGTCCTCCTCGGACTAAGAATATATCCTATAGGTCCTATAGGACCTATCAAAACCCCCTCAAACTCACCACCAATTTATCCAGCATGTTGCCTGGAACGGCTTCATAGCTTCCAAATTCCATCGTGAAGCTCGCCCTCCCCTGAGTCAAAGATCTCAAGGAACTCGCATAACCGAACATCTCGGCAATAGGAACCTCCGCCCTGATCACCTGGCCCGCCTTTCTGTCAAATACTTCCTGAACCTTCCCCCTTCTCCCGTTCAGGTCAGCCATGATCTCGCCAAGATACTTTTCGGATGTCGTCACTTCAAGCCTCATTATCGGCTCAAGGAGTGTTGGCGCCCCTTTCTCGAGAGCGTCTCTCACTGCCATGGAGGCCGCTGCTTTGAAGGCAATCTCAGTTGAAGCATGCTCATCGAACCTCCCTCCCGTCAGATCGACTTCAATGTCCACCATCTCATACCCTGCAAGAATGCCAGTTCTTAGCGACTCTTCGATACCAGACCGTATGATCGGAACGAACCCTGCTGGAATAACCTCAGGCGAACATTTGTTCTCGAAAACGAAACCGGAGCCTCTGCTGCCTGGTCTGGCTTCCAGGGTCACCTCAGCGAACTGGCCACCGCTTCCAGTCTGCTTCTCAAATCTCCCCTCTCCCTTTGACAAGCTTCCCAATGTCTCCTTGTATGCGACCTTTGGCTTACCCACATTGACGTTGACCGAGAATTCTCGAACCATTCTGTCAACAAGAACCTCCAGATGGAGTTCCCCCATTCCCGAGATCAGGGTTTGCCCCGTTTCGGCCTCCTCACTCACCACAAACGTGGGATCCTCATCTGACAGCCTGTTCAGGACTTCATTCATTCTTTCCTGGTCTTTTGACGTCTTCGGTTCTATGGCAATCGATACCACCGGCTCCGGGAAGATAGGCTTCTCAAAAAGGATAGGCTTATCTTCACTGCAAATTGTGTCGCCGGTACCACTCCACTTGAGCCCCACCAAAGCTGTTATGTCGCCGGCATGAATCTCCATAAGCTCCGTCTTCTTGTTCGCATGCATGAGCAACAACTTGGAGGCACGTTCCTTTCTGGAATTGGTTGTATTCAAGAACCTCTTCCCCACCCGAAGCTTTCCAGAATATACCCTGATGAAACTGAGCTTGCCCACGAATGGGTCGGACTGAACCTTGAACACAAGTGCGGAGAAAGGCTCTTTGCCGTTTGCATGTCTTTCTTCTTCCTCATTGGTACGCGGGTTGATTCCGCAGATCGGAGGAAGATCAACAGGTGAAGGGAGGTACCGTACTGTAGCGTCTAATAGCATCTGTACTCCCTTATTCCTGAGAACCGCACCACAAAGGACAGGAGAAACCTGAGCCTTCAAGGTACCAACTCTCAGCGCTCTGTGCACATCTTCCGGCGGAACAGAGACTCCCTTGAGATACTTCTCTGTCAATTCATCGTCGAATTCGCTTGCAGCCTCAAGCATCGCATCTCTCATCTTTCGCGCTTCAGATTCATACTCTTGCGGAATGTCTAACTCCTCAAATCCCATCCCCTCACCCTCTTCTTGCCACACGTAGGCCTTCATCTTTACCAGATCGATCATGCCGCGGAAGGTATCCTCGACTCCCAGAGGGATCTGGATTGGCACCGGCGTACGGTCCAACCTTTCTCCCATCATCTCGACGGTGGCAAAGAAATCGGCACCAATTCTGTCCATCTTGTTGACGAATGAGATGATGGGAACCTCATACCTTGAGGCCTGTCTCCACACCGTCTCGGACTGCGCTTCCACACCCCCGACTCCGCAGAAGATGCAGATAGCTCCGTCTAAAATTCTCAGAGAACGTTCAACCTCGGCCGTGAAATCGACATGGCCCGGTGTATCTATGATATTAATTCTTCGTCCATTCCAGTAACAGGTAGTGGCCGCGGAGGTTATGGTTATTCCCCGCTCTTTCTCCTGCCGCATCCAATCCATGGTGGCAGTTCCTTCGTCCACCTCCCCAATTCTGTGCACCTTCCCCGTGTAGTATAATATCCTCTCGGTGGTAGTCGTCTTGCCGGCATCTATGTGAGCGAGTATGCCTATGTTTCGAATATTGATAATGTCTTGTTCTTCCATAACCAGTTCTCATTATACCTTTATCTACCACCTGAAGTGGGCAAAAGCCTTGTTGGCTTCTGCCATTCTGTGAGTATCTTCCCTCTTTTTCACCGCTGTACCCTCGCGATTTGATGCAGCAATCAATTCTCCTGCCAGCTTTTCACGCATCGTGTGCTCTGACCGCACTCTAGCAGCATGAAGTATCCATCTAATTGCCAGCGCTGTCCTCCTATCAGGCCTCACCTCAATGGGAACCTGGTACGTAGCACCGCCAACCCTTCTTGGTTTGACCTCAAGGACGGGCTTCACGTTGCCTATTGCTTTCTCAAAGACCACCATGCCGTCCTGTTTTGTCTTCTCAGCGATCAAATCCAGGGCTCCGTAGAAAATCTTCTCCGCCACCCCTTTCTTCCCCTTCTTCAGTATGTTATTGATAAATCTGGTGACCAACACACTCCCATATTTCGAATCTCCCGCCCTCTTCTTCTTTTCTGGCCTTCTTCTTCTGGGCATTTGCTCCCCTTACTTAGTCTCTCCAGCGATTTTGGTCCGTTTGGGCCTTTTGGCTCCATAAAGCGACCTGCTCTTCCTCCTCTCGTCAACCCCGCTGGTGTCAAGAACCCCCCTGATAATGTGGTATCTTACTCCAGGCAGGTCCTTTACCCTTCCCCCCCTTATCAGGACGATTGAATGCTCTTGAAGATTATGACCTTCGCCAGGTATATAACAGGTAACCTCGAAACCATTGGTCAGTCTAACCCGAGCCACCTTTCGCAGGGCGGAGTTTGGCTTCTTCGGAGTGGTAGCATAGACCCTTGTACACACACCCCTTCTCTGCGGTGATCCCATCAGAGCAGGGACCTTCGTCCTTTTCGTTATCTTCTTTCTTCCTTTTCGAACTAACTGGTTAATCGTGGGCATATCTTTCTCCTCATCTATCCTGCAGCCTTTGTCTCTTCTTCCACCTCAGGGGCCACCACTTTCAGATCCCTATACTCTTTCATGCCCGTTCCTGCAGGGATCAGGCTCCCCATGATCACATTTTCCTTCAGCCCCAGAAGACTATCTCTCTTTCCATGGATGGCAGCGTCGGTCAGCACCTTGGTTGTCTCCTGGAAAGACGCCGCCGATATGAAACTCTCGGTCGTCAGTGCGGCCTTGGTTATTCCCAGAAGAAGAGGTCTGAAGGTAGCCGGCTTACTACCGTCTTTCATAACTCTCCCATTCTCATTCTTAACCTGAACCTTATCGAGTGTCTCGCCTTCAATGAATATTGTATCGCCTGGATCTTCTATCCTCACCTTCTGGAGCATCTGTCTAACAATTACGCCAATGTGTTTGTCGTCGATACTGACGCCCTGAAGCCTGTACACCTCCTGTATCTCATTGACCAGATACTCCTGAACGGCAGTGGCGCCCTTTATGCTCAGAATGTCGTGAGGATTGATTGGTCCTTCACTCAGTTTGTCTCCGGCAGTGACCCTCTCACCCTGATGAATTCGGAGATGCTTCCCAAAAGGAACAGCATACTCCTTCTCGTCTCCACTATCACTCGTAACCACTATCGTTCTGTAACCCCTCTTGGGCTCTCCAAAGGAGACGATTCCGTCTATTTCTGTGACCGTCGCCTGATTCTTCGGTTTCCTCGCCTCAAAGAGTTCAGCAACTCTGGGAAGACCACCGGTGATGTCCCTCGTCTTAGTCACCTCTCTTGGTATCTTGGCAAGAATATCGCCAGGAACGACACTCTGCCCTTGCTTCACAAGAATGTAGGCACCTGTGGGCGCATCTGAACTGGCCGTCTTCCTGCCCTTTGGACTGACCACATTTATCTTTGGCTGAAGAGTCTTCTCCTTCTGCTCGATAATGACCGGCTGTCTTCTTCCAGTCCTCTCATCCAATTCCTCTCTTAGAGTAACCCCTTCGACGATGTCTTCGAATTCCACCTTACCCTTGGCCTCAGAAAGTATGACCAAGCTGTAGGGGTCCCATTCAAAGAGTGTATCACCTTTCTTCACATCTTGACGGTCTTCTATTTCAAGTCTTGCCCCGTATGGAATCTTATACTTCTGTTTTCCCTTTGGCATCGTAACAGTGAGAATCCCACCTCTTGAGAGGCTAATTAGTTTTCCGTCGGCTCCTCTTGTAAGTTTCGTGTTTTCCAGCTTCACTTTCCCTTCCGCCTTCGCAGATATTTTCGACTGCTCAGCTATCCTGACTGCTGTGCCGCCGATGTGAAAAGTCTTAAGTGTGAGCTGGGTCCCCGGCTCTCCTATCGACTGTGCAGCCATGACTCCCACAGCCTCACCGAGCTCAACCACATCGCCTGTGGCCAGGTTTCGACCATAGCACTTTCTACACAGCCCTCTCTTTGCCTCGCACGTAAGAACGGAGCGTATCTTCACTTTTTCGATGCTGCACTCCTCTACCTCTTTCGCCTGGGCCTCTCCAATCCCGTCGCCTGCGTTGACGATTACATCATCTGTTATGGGGTTTATGATGTCTTCAAGTGCAAACCTTCCCACAATCCTGTCCTTAAGGGCTTCTATCACTTCCTCGCCCTCTTTTATGGCTCTTGTCTCCAGACCCAGGATTGTTCCACAGTCCTCCTCAGTAATTATCACATCCTGCGCAACATCCACCAACCTCCTGGTCAGGTATCCCGCCTCGGCCGTTTTCAGAGCGGTATCTGTCAGACCTTTTCTCGCACCGTGAGTCGAGATGAAATATTCCAGAACCGTCAGGCCCTCTCTGAAGTTTGAGGTGATTGGGGATTCTATGATCTCTCCCACCTGCCCGGTAATCTTCTTCTGAGGTCTCGTCATCAGGCCTCTCATGCCAGCGATCTGCCTCACCTGTTGAGCTGAACCCCTCGCACCGGAGTCGGCCATCATGAAGATTGGATTGAAACCCTCCCTGTCCGTTTTCAATGCTTTTAGAGTCGCATCACCAACACTGGTCGTAGCTCTTGTCCATGTGTCAATGATCCGATTGTATCTCTCACCGTCGGTTATCCTCCCCTTCGAATGGTCAGCCTGAATGCGTGACACCTCTTCCTGGGCTTCCTTGATAATATCCTTCTTTTCTGCAGGAACAATCATGTCATCAATTCCGATAGTCAAACCCGAAAGCGTAGCATAGTGGAACCCCAAGTCCTTCAATCTGTCCAGGAAGATGGCAGTCTCATGAGGCCCTAGTTTCTTGAAAACCTGTGATACAAGATCAGAGAGCTTTCCCTCATCAAGAAGATCGTTTATGAATGCCACGCCTTCAGGGAGAATTTCATTGAAAAAGACCCTACCGGCCGTGGTCTCAATTATTTCACCATCCCATTTTATCCTTATCTTTGAGTGCAGGCTGATCACCCCAGCCTCCATTGCATGCCTGACTTCGTCGGGAGAGACGAACACACTTTCTCTGAGCTTCTCTCCGGGCCTCTCCTTTGTGAGATAGTAGAAACCAAGGACGATATCCTGCCTCGGGGCTGCCAGGGGCCTCCCGTTGGCTGGTGAAAGGATGTTGTTTGTAGAAAGCATGAGCACAAAACACTCTATCTGTGCTTCGAAAGAGAGTGGAACATGAACCGCCATCTGGTCTCCGTCGAAGTCTGCGTTGAACGCATGGCAGACAAGGGGATGTATTCTTATCGCCTTCCCCTCAACCAGAACAGGCTCGAATGCCTGTATGCCCAATCTGTGCAGGGTCGGCGCTCTGTTCAAAAGCACTGGATGGTCTTTCACTATCTCTTCCAGTATCTCCCAAACCTCGGGGGATTCTTTTTCCAGAAGCCTCTTGGCGCCTTTTACTGACTGGGCATGACCTCTATCCTCCAGTTTCTTGATTATGAATGGTTTAAACAGCTCCAGGGCCACGGTTTTTGGAATACCGCACTGGTGGAGCTTCAGCTCTGGACCGACCACGATCACGGATCTGCCGGAGTAGTCGACCCTTTTGCCCAAGAGATTCTGCCTGAATCTTCCTTGCTTTCCCTTCAGCGAATCAGACAGGGATTTTAGCGGCCTGTTCCCTCTGCCCTTTATCGCTCTGGCCCTTCTGCTGTTGTCCAGCAGCGCATCTACCGCCTCCTGCAGCATTCTCTTTTCGTTTCTCAGTATTATCTCTGGAGCTTTGATAGAAACGAGATTCTTGAGACGGTTGTTTCTGGTTATTACTCTTCTATAAAGGTCGTTCAGATCTGAGGTGGCATATCTTCCGCCCTCAAGTGGAACCAAGGGTCTGAGGTCTGGAGGAATGACAGGCAACACCTTCAATATCATCCACTCAGGTCTGTTGCCGGAATGTCTGAAGGCCTCAACTGTCCCAAGACGTTGCAAGAGCTTCCTTCTCCTCTCAACCGAGGTCTCAACCTTCATATGTGCTCTCAGGTTTGCCGAGAGTTCGTCAAGATCAAGGTCGGCCAGCAGGTCTTTTATCGCCTCAGCTCCGATCCTGGCGGTCATCCTTTCGCCGAATTGCTCCAGAAGCTCTGCGTACTCGTCCTCACTCAACAGAGTTCCCTTTTTCACAGGAGCGTCCCCGGGGTCAGTAACAATATAGGACTCATAGTAGAGCACCCTCTGCAGCTTCCCAATGGTCATGTCCGCCAGGAGCCCTATGCGACTGGGGACAGCTTTGTAGAACCAGATGTGGGCCACGGGCACAGACAGTTCTATGTGGCCCATCCTCTCTCTTCTCACCTTGGAAAGAGTGACTTCCACTCCACACCTGTCACAGATTACACCCTTATACCTGATATGCTTGTACTTACCGCAGTTGCATTCGTAGTCTTTTACAGGTCCAAAAATCCTCTCGCAGAAGAGACCGTCCTTCTCTGGCTTTTGCGTGCGGTAGTTGATCGTCTCCGGCTTGGCAACTTCACCGTACGACCAGGACCGTATGATCTCGTCAGAGGCCAGTCTTATCTGAATGGCGTCAAAATCCGTGGGTCTTACAACTTTTTCTCCCACGTCTCTAATCACAGCGTCCTCCTTCCCGAGCTACTCCTGCCGCTCGAGCAAGACATCAAGACAAAGTCCATTCAGTTCCTTAATGAGCACATTGAAGGAAGCTGGTAGACCAGGCTCCGGGGGATTTTCACCCTTGACGATCGACTCATAAAGTTTGCTTCTGCCGACCACATCATCCGATTTGACGGTAAGTATCTCCTGTAGAGTGTGGGCAGCACCATATGCCTCCAAAGCCCAAACTTCCATCTCACCAAATCTCTGTCCCCCAAGCTGCGCCTTACCTCCCAGAGGCTGCTGGGTTATCAGTGAATAAGGCCCGGTCGAACGGGCGTGGATCTTATCGTCCACCATGTGCGAAAGCTTCATCATGTATATGAATCCCACCACAATATCCTCAGCGAAGGGCTTACCAGACCTGCCGTCGATCAATCTAGCCTTCCCATTGGCGGGCAGCTTTGCCTTTGCCAATTCCTGCTTTATTTCTTCCACAGTAGCCCCTTCAAACACCGGAGTAACATACGTTAAGCCAAGTGCCTTGGCAGCCCAACCGAGATGCGTCTCAAGAATCTGACCCACGTTCATTCTTGAGGGCACACCCAGAGGATTGAGTACAATCTCCACCGGAGTCCCGTCCTCCATGTACGGCATGTCCTCGTCCGGTACTATCTTTGCTATTACCCCTTTGTTGCCGTGTCTCCCAGCCATCTTATCACCGACGGAAAGCCTCCTCCTCTGAGCGACAAACACTTCCACCTTCTTAAGGACTCCCTGCGGGAGCTCATCGCCTCTCTTTGCCTTGTCTATCTCGTTGTTCTTGTCTTCGTCTATCTGGTGCAAGATTTCCTCTGCGACACTCATCACCTGATCAATCTTGGATGCTATGGGCTTCTCTTTCACCACTTCGTAGGGGATATTCAGTTTGCAGATCTCCACCTCGGACAAATTCTTCTCCGAAAAGGTGGTTCCCTTCCTGATTACCACAGTACCAGTTCTGTCTCTCACGCTTTCGTTACACTGTTTCCCTAGAAGTAGAGAGCACAGTTTCTCTCTTTTCAGTTTTTCAATCCCCCTCTTCTGCTTGTCTGCGTCCTTCCTGACCTCTTCAATCTTCCTCTGTTCCTTCTTCTTGTCTATGTTGGTATTTCCCTTGCGGGAGAAGACCCTCACATCTACGACAACGCCGGTAACGCCGGGTGGAACCCTCAACGAGGTATCCCTGACGTCAGACGCCTTTTCACCGAAGATGGCCCTGAGAAGCTTCTCTTCTGGAGTAAGCTCTGTTTCGCCTTTGGGCGAGACCTTGCCTACCAGAATGTCTTCAGAACCGACTTCTGCACCAACTCTGACTATTCCGTCCTCATCAAGGTTCCTCAAAGCCTCTTCGCCAACGTTGGGTATCTCCCTGGTTATCTCCTCTGGTCCAAGCTTTGTCTCACGCACCTCGCACTCAAACTCTTCTATATGAATGGATGTGAACTTGTCATCCTTCAACAGCCGTTCACTGATCACCACGGCGTCCTCGAAGTTGTAGCCGCCCCACGGCATAAAGGCAACCAGAACGTTCATCCCCAAAGCAAGCTTCCCATCCTTTGTGGCAGGGCCATCTGCGATGATGTCTCCTGCTTTCACCTGCTGCCCCTCTCTAACCAGGGGCCTCTGATTCACGCACGTGTCTTGATTCGTCCTTTTGAACTTGGTCAACCTGTATCTGTCCAGGCTGTACTCCTCGAGAATGCCAGCGCCCTTTTCCTTTGGCCTTATGACTATCTCATCCGATGCGACCCTCTCCACAATACCAGACCTCTCGGCTACTACGACCGCCCGCGAGTCAATGGCAATCCTTTTCTCTAGCCCAGTCCCAACAACAGGATTCTCAGACAGAATCAGTGGCACGGCCTGGCGCTGCATGTTGGAACCCATTAGAGCCCTGTTCGCATCGTCGTGTTCAAGAAATGGTATAAGAGCGGCAGCAGCACTCACTAACTGCTTTGGAGAAACATCCATGTAGTCGACTTCTTCAGGTTTCAATACAGGATAGGCATCTCTTTTCCTGCTAAGGATGCGGTTCGAAATCATTTTCCCCTTGCTGTCAAGAGGAGTGTTGGCTTGGGCAACGGCATATTCTTCCTCATCATCGGCGGACAGATACTCTATCTTTCTTGTTACATGCCCTCCTTCCACTCTTCTGTAAGGAGTTTCGATGAACCCAAGCTCATTGATCCTAGAGTAGGTACAAAGCGAGGAGATCAGACCAATGTTGGCGCCTTCAGGAGTTTCTATTGGACAGATCCTTCCATAATGAGAATGATGGACGTCTCTCACTTCAAATCCTGCGGTCTCCCTCGTCAGGCCGCCGGGCCCCAGCGCAGAGAGCCTCCTTTTGTGAGTCAGTTCAGTCATGGGGTTGGTCTGTTCCATGAACTGAGAAAGCTGACTCGATGCAAAGAAACTCATGACTATGCCGGCTATCAATCTTGCATTTATCAGCTCTTGAGGAGTTAAGGAAGACGTATCCCTCAGAACCATCCGCTCTCTTATTGCTCGAGCCATTCTTGAAAACGCAACATTCATCTGGTTTTCCAGGAGCTCACCCACTCTTCTCACCCTCCTGTTGCCCAGATGATCTATGTCATCAAGAGATCCTTCACCTTTCCGTAGACCAAGCATGTACTTGATGGCCCCCACAATGTCTTCCCGGGTGAGCGTGGTCACGTTCGAAGCCACCTTGAGACCCAGTTTAGAGTTTATCTTGTGCCTGCCCACAGTCTTCAGTTCATATCGCCGAGGTGTAAAGAACATTCTATCAAAGAATGCCCTGGCAGCCTCATAGCTGGCTGGCAGGCTACCTCTCAAGAGGAAATGTATCTTCTCCAACGCCTCCTTCTCTGATCTCGTCGAATCTTTGGCCAGGGTAGAACGCAGGATCGAGATATCAGTCTCGTCTTCTTCAGTTATCACGTCTATCTTTTTCACCTTCTTCTCTTGAAGAAGCTCTATCAGCTCGGGCTTGATCTCGCTCAGTGCTTCGCAGATCACCTCTCCGGTTCTAGTGTTCACCACGTCTGTCGAAATTATTCTTCCTACCAGTTTGGACTTCTGGGGACTCTTCTTGGAGTCGACAGCGAGCGTCTCCTTACCACAGAAGAGGCCAACGATGCTGGAGGTCGAAGAAAATCCGATGGCCCTCAGAAGAATGGTCGCAGGAAACCTCCTCTTCTTGTCCAGGCTCACCAGAAGGATATCGTTCGCGTCTGTGCTGAATTCCATCCACGATCCTCTGTACGGGAGAAGTTGAGCAGCATATAACATCTTACCGCTAGGATGAAGTGCCTCCGTGAAGTATGCGCCCGGAGAGCGGTGGAGCTGGCTGACAACCACCCGCTCTACCCCATTAACAATGAATGTCCCTCTCGATGTCATGAGGGGAAGGTCTCCAAGAAAAACCTCCTGCTCGATTATGTCTCTAGCCCTCTCATCCTCCTTATCCTTGGTGATAAGCCTGAAGGTGGCCACAAGAGGCCTGGCGTACGTGACACCCTTTCTCTCAGCTTCTTCGTCTGAATACTTGGGTCTGCCCAGCCTGTAATTCATGAACTCGAGAGTGAACCTTCCGTGTATGTCCTCTATGGGGAAGATTTCCGAGAGCACTGCCTGAAGCCCTTCCTTCTTTCTCTTCTCAGGCGGGACACTAGCCTGGAGGAACCGGGCAAATGACTCAAGCTGAACCTCTAGAAGGTCAGGCAGGTCAAGCGCAGACCCTATTTTCGAAAAACTTACTGTGAGATCGTCCTTCATCTTTCCACCTACCTACTTGGCTCTACGAACTCGCTAATGCGACATCCGAAGGATTAGGTCTCTATTTTCGATTTTCCATTTTCTATTTTCGCCTGTCGGTTATTCTAGTTCCACGGTGGCCCCGACGTCGATCAGCCTTTTCTTGATCGACTCAGCCTCTTCTTTGGAAACCTTTTCTTTGATAGGCTTTGGAGCATTGTCCACTAGGTCCTTGGCTTCCTTCAGACCGAGATTGGTAAGCGCACGCACCTCCTTTATCACCTGGAGCTTCTTATCCCCAAATGAGGTGAGAACTATCGTAAACTCAGTCTGTTCCTCTTTCAGCTGCGCCTCTGCTGCCCCAGCTGGAGCAACCGCAGCCTGTAGGACCGGAGCCTGTGCAGTCACTCCGAATTTCTCTTCCAGGTCTTTTACAAGGTCGGCCAGTTCGAGCACAGTCATCTTTTCAACAAGCTCCATCACCTTCTCTCTATTCCCTGCCTTCTTTGCTATTGTTGTCTCTTTTGCCACCACTATCTCTTCTCCTGGTTTAAGGTTGCTCTTTCCCTTGCTCCAACTCCTCACTCTTTTTTTCTTCTGGCTTTTTCTCAGCCTCACCCTCACGCTGTTCTGCGCCTTTCACCTCGCCTATCTGTGTAAGAACATATAGAAACTCCCTCAACACAGACCTCAGGACTTCTGCAAATCTGGAAATCGGCGCCCCCACCTGCATGAGAAGCTGCGAAAGCAGAACATCTTTGCCGGGAAGAGTGGCGATTCTCTTCACCTGATCTGGGCCGATAACCTCTCCCTGGAAGACACCCCCCTTTATCGTGAGCTTCCCAGACTCTTTGGCGAAGTCGTTGATGACCTTGGCCGGAACCGCGGGATCGTCATAGCCAAAAGTGAAGCCGTTCGGACCAGTAAGATAGGGCAGGAGCGGCTCCAGATCAGCCTTGGATGCGGCAAACCGTGCGAGAGTGTTCTTCGCCACCCTGTATACGACCGAGCTATCGCGACAGCGCCTCCGCAGCTCTGCCATCTCCTCCACGTTCAACCCCGTGAAGTCGCTAAGAACCACCGCCTGGGCTTTCTTGAACATCTCAGTCAGTTCTTCTACAGTCCTTTCTTTCTCAACTCTTGCCATTTTCTTCTCGTTCTAGATTCTATTTTCGATTTTCGTGTTTCAGTCTGGCTTAGCGACTTGCCGCAAGTTGGACATCCTTGAGATCGACATGTATCCCGGGCCCCATTGTGGAACATATTGAAATGGACCTTATATAGGTACCCTTTGCGGTCGCCGGCCTCAATCGTATGGCTTCCTTCAAGAATTCAAGGCCGTTCTCATAAAGCTTTTCAGCATCAAATGAGGCTTTGCCTATCGGAACGTGAAGATTCGCGCTCTTGTCCAGCCTGAACTCAACCTTCCCCTTCTGTATGGCTCGAACAGCCTTACCCACTTCGAAAGTTACCGAACCTACCTTCGGATTGGGCATCAGGCCTCTTGGTCCCAAAATCTTGCCGAGCTTGGCAACTGAACTCATTATGTCAGGAGTTGCCACCACAGCATCAAAATCAAACCAACCAGACTTTATCTTCTCCATGTACTCATCCGATCCAACGTAGTCGGCTCCTGCCTCCTGTGCCTCCTTCTCTTTCTCTCCCTTGGTAAGTACGAGGATTCTGACCTTCTTCCCTCTTCCATGCGGCAACTCAACCGTTCCTCTCACCATCTGGTCGGACCGCTTGGGGTCCACGCCCAGTTGGACATTCATTTCTATGGTCTCATCAAACTTGGCTTTGGAAGTCTCCTTAACCAGCGCCACAGCGTCCCTCAGAGCATAGAACCTGCTGGAGTCGACCTTGCCCGCCAATTCCTTGTAACGCTTAGACGGTTTCATCTTCCTCAATCCTTATGCCCATACTCCTGGCTGTACCGGCTATCATGCTCATTGCAGCCTCAATGCTTGCGGCATTGAGATCCTTCATCTTCTTTTCAGCTATCTCTCTTAATATCTTCTTCGGAACCATCGCCACCTTCAGCTTGTTGGGCTCGCCAGATGCCTTTGCCAAACCGGCCGCTCTCTTTAGTAGAATAGCGGCCGGTGGAGATTTCAGTATAAAAGTAAAAGATCTGTCTTTATAGATTGTGACCACGGCCGGTATGATAAGCCCCTCTTTCCCCTGGGTCTTGGCATTGAACTGCTTGCAGAACTCCACAGCGCTCACACCGTGCTGGCTCAGTGCAGGCCCCACAGGTGGCGCAGGCGTTGCCTGTCCTGCCGGTATGTGTAGCTTTACCACTTGCAGTACAGTTTTAGCAGCCATCCTTCACCTCTGTCATATTGGCTTCACCTGTGTGAAATCGAGTTCAACAGGTGTAGCCCTGCCGAATATGGTTACCATCACCTTCAACTTACCCCTCGAGGGATAGAGATCCTCGACCACTCCTGTGAAGTCGGTGAACGGGCCTCCTGCCACTTTAACAGCCTCTCCCCGCTTGAACGGTATCTCCGAGGAGACTGTCCCCCTTTCAGTCTCAACTGCCGTAAGAACGCGTTTGACCTCCCCATCCTTCAGGGCCTGCGGCTTCAGTTTGGTGCCTAGAAAACCCATCACGCCGGGAGTGGTGCTGACCAGTCTCAGTGTTTCCTCCTCCATTTCCATCTCGATCAGTATGTAGCCGGGATAAAGCTGTCTTTCAACGATGTGCCTCTTGCCGCCCCTTATCCTGGAGACATTCTCAGTGGGAATCAGTATCTGCCCAAATTTATCCGAAAGGCTGGAAGACTTTATCTCTTCAGCGAGCAACCTCTTCACCTTCTTTTCAGATCCACTGAGGGTGTGTACTATGAACCAACTCAAGTTTTCAGAGCTTGTCTCTGTCACCTCAGAGCCTGTCTCTTTCTTTTCAGGACCTATCTCTTTCTTCTCAGAACCTGTCCCTTTCTCCTCAGAACCTGTCTCTGTCTTCTCAGAATCCATCTCTTTCTTCTCAGAGCCTGTCTCTTTCTTTTCAGGACCTATCTCTTTCTTCTCAGAACCTGTC
>SOJN01000084.1 GCA_004376575.1 candidate division TA06 bacterium
ATCATGTACTTCAGGACCTCTCTGCCAGGCGTCTGATAGAAAGTGGCCGACTGGAGTCTGTCTTCTGTATGGATGATTTGCTCAAACCCTACACAACACTCCTCGGGAAGCGATTCCTTGAGTTCATCACATCTCCTCTTGATGTTGCTAATGACGGAACTGAGTAGAATATCACCCAAAGCACCGTGCCCTGTCCCGCCACAAGAGTGTTACCGTAACGGTGTGAAGCATAGAAACTTTGGGCGGTGTCCTTACTCTATGCTAACTGAGGCGAATGGGAGGTAGCATGGCTTTTCCCTGGATCAATGTGATTGTGAATACGTTTGTGGCTGCAGGAACTCTCGGTCTCGCCTGTTTTGCCGCTTGGAGTATCTGGCTGACCAGACGCGTGATGAAGGAAGATAGAGATTACCGTCTCGTAGACAAAGCTCCGATTCTCGCAGTCACCTTGGAATACTTGCGTTTAGACCCGGACACAGAATCGATTGAATGGCTCACCCTCGGCATCAAAAATGTGGGGTCTGGCCCTGCGTTCAACATAGTCATAGAGTGCTCGCAGAACAACTCTGTGTTTCACTTCGCTTGCGAGGAGGGCATTCCTCGCTTCCATCTAGCACCCGGAGAAGTCGACAAGTGGGAATTCGAAAATCCCCGCCCTTCGCCGAAGGACCAAACAGGGGAGAGAGATCTAGTGATTGAAACCTCCTGCCAAAGCATGTTCGATAGAACCACAGAACAGGTATTTGTGTGTTCTGCCTACCAAGGACGGGTTGAGAGCGACGCACCACCTGATCTTCGGTCTGTTCGCTTGCAAACGCAGAATTCCTGGATATCTTGGGGTGGGTGGCCTGACTGAGGACTAGGAACGGTGCCCTCCTAGAACCCGAAGGATCTACGATTTGACTTTTTGACATTTTCTCCTTCCTCCGAGCACAATTCAGGCTCCGCACTCCGATGTTCAAAATTGACTTTTTGAACGCCTGACCCCATTCCGCGGATTCTGGTTCCGAGGTTGGCTCGGCTACTTCCCATGTCTCGGATCCCTGACGCAGTCAAGGAGCGTGGGTTCTACCCTAATAATGACCACAAACAGAGCTCCGGTGAGCCGTAGGCGATTTTTTTTGGAAAAAAGCAAGATTCTTTGGCAGTTTTCCCCACGAGATTTGTACGAATAGAGTGAAGGAGGCGATTGAGATGGAAAAGGGTGTTGCCATACGTGGACCACCAGACGGCATACCGTTTGGCGAGCCACTGCATTACCTCAGGAAGTTCAATGGAGGCGTGCAGGGGTCAACAAATAGGCACCGGAATGCCTGAAACCTTTGAATAAGGAGGAAGATATGTTTACAGAGCTTAGGATCTATTTGGTAGGAATTCTTACTGCTTGGTTCTTCACACGGTTCTACTACTGGCAGGCTCACAGAAACTACATACCCTTTGAGGAGTTGCTCATTAACTATATGATGACAATCAGAACACAGAGCGGCGACCTTCACGCAGAGATCGTCAGACTTCGCGGCAACAACTCCACCCTTCAAGCATTATCAGGAGGATTGAACCACAGTATTGGTGAGGCCGTGCTTCTTCAAGCCAAACAGCTCAACAAGAAGTACCCCAAGTGGGAACCATCTGAAGCGATCAAAAAAGTCGTTGATACACACTCTCCTACCCCATAGGCTCAAAAGCCAGAACCATGTTGACATGCGGGGGGAAGGGTGGTATTTTCTGCACGGTTGGGATTTGCAACTGATCTGAGATCTGCGATTAGTATCACCCTCTCCTTAATCCTCCCTTCGTTTTCCCTCAGGATTAAATATGCCTTGCCCCATCATTCAATGGCTCGGGCCTATTTGACTCCCATCAAGGGAGGCCGTGGAACGCCCCGGGAAGGAAGGGGTGAGAGGAACCTCCCATCAACGGAGGGGAGGTTGGGTGGAAGATCATAGGTCATAGATCTGAGATCTGCGATTAGTTGGGGCCGTTAGCTCAGTTGGCAGAGCACCGGATTTTTGATCCCAAACGGGGCGATTTACGGAAATGACTGTCGGGCAAGGAATCCCAGTAACTTCATACGGCAATTAATCTTCTCTGGACTTACATTGTGTCCATGGTTTATACTGTTTCCACACTGCTTGACACAAACATGGCACAAATCTGGCACAACTGATCTAAGATCGGAGATCTGAGATCGCAGATCTTGCTGGCGAGCCGGAAGTGCAGGGGACCCTAGCCATGAACAAGACGTCTGTTGCCGTGATGGTGACGATATTGCTCGTCGGAAGCACTATTTATGCCCAGGCGCCGAAGGTCTCCCATATATGGCCAGACGCCGGCATGAATGAGGGGCCCGTACCAGCCCACGTCTATGGCGCCAACTTCGAATCCCCATCCATATCATCGGTGAAGCTCATTAGGCCCGGATTCCCAGAGATCGCAGGTACTTCAATAAATGTTCTGTCACAAGAGTACCTGACGTGCTCACTTGACCTCACAGGCAATTCCACAGGCCCGTACGATCTTGTTGTGACAAGTGACTCCGGCTCAGACACTCTGCCTCGATGCTTTACAGTCTACGCAGCGTCGGTATCTCCTTACGAATGGGTCAGGACAACTGTGGTGATCGCTGATAGTCAAATGAGAGGTGTTGCTGTGGGAGATGGTGACGGAGACAGGGGAATAGAAGTATATGGAGCGAACTTCGACCGCTACGTATACCAATTCAAATGGGATGGTATCGGCTGGGCATGGGATACCTTGGGTTCAGGCTTACACATCATGCAAGGCGTTGCAGTAGGGGACGGTAACGATGATAATGAGATAGAAGTATACGGCGCAAATCAGATGGCCAGAATCTATCAGTTCAAATGGAATGGCACCACTTGGACAAAGACGGCACTTACTGGCGCCTTCGATTCCATGGAGGGCATAACGATAGGAGATGGCGATGCGGATGGCAACATGGAGGTGTATGCCACTGGCTGGGATGGATATCTCTTCCAATTCGAGTGGAATGGGGCGAACTGGATCAATATGACTATCGGGTCTGGTGCGGATTTCATGTCTGCGGTTGCAGTAGGAGATGGTGACGGGGACGGTGGATTGGAAGTGTATACGACGAACTACGATGGCTGCCTCTCACAGTTTAAGTCGACTGGTATGACCTGGACAATGACGACCGTCGATTCTGTTGAAAGAGAAATGTTGGATCTTGCGTTGGGAGATGGCAATGGTGATGAGGAAGTGGAGGTTTATGTGGCAATTTCTGACCGCAACATATACCAGTACAAATGGAATGGGATAGGCTGGGTGAAAACTGTTGTCGGTTCTGGTACAAATTGGATGGACGGAGTAGCGGTGGGAGATGGCGATGGGGATGGTGTCGTAGAAGTTTATGCGACAAGTTACGACGACAGCATTTATCAGTTTGATTGGGATGGAATCGGTTGGGTGAAGACGACTCTTGGGTCCGGTGGACCCTTGTGGAATGTTGTAGTAGGAGATGGAAACAACGACGGCCAAATGGAGGTGTACACCACAAGTCTGGATGGTACCATCTATCAGTTCAAACCTGGCGTCGTAGGAACAGAAGAGGCAAGAACATTCGCTGGGTACTTTTCTTTCGCCCCGGCATGCAATCCGGGAAGGCGTCGCATGGTTTTTACTCTCACGGTTCCTCAGGCAAGTAACATCTTACTGAAAATCTATGATGTCGCTGGAAGACTAATCGACATACCGGCAGAAGGCAGAAGATCGCCCGGCGTCTACGAAATCGCCTGCACATCAGAGATGAGCTCTGGCGTCTATTTCTATCGCCTTGAATCAACATGGGGACGGAAGACTGGCAAATTCGTACTGATACGATAACCATCATGCCTCCGGTCAGGCATTCACAGGATTTGGTGGCGCTGTCGGGAATTCGATTGTAACCATTGACTACATGCTTTATACTACTTTTGACCCAAACATGGCACAAATCTGGCAAAGGGTGCTGCATGCGGAGCACTCAGTGGAGCGGTAACAAGCCGAGGCAGGCATGTGCCCCGAATCCTGGCTGGAGGGAAGAGCAAATGGGCAAACACAACCATGACAAATATGTCAAAGGTCTTCTAATGGATATTGGAGGTAACCGTTTTGTCAGCAGCGGGCCTGACGTAAGGGTCAAGTATGAAGGCAGGGTCACAGCCCGGATAGACGGCGTGTTCGCAAAGCAGTGTGCGATCGAAATCGAGAGTCGAGTAGCAAAACAGATCAGAGGTGCAGTGCTCGATCTTCTTGAACACGATTGCTCTAGGAAGCTTTTGATTCTCGTCCCCGCACATATACCAAAGGATCAACAGGGCGTTATTGAGCACTGCAAATACATCCTGGCGAAATACATGAAGAGTGGGTCAAAACCACAAGTAATTCTGCTGAAGGGAAAGGGAGGTAACGAACGGAAGCGGGAAGATAGAAAGCAGATCAGAGACGCTTTAAGGAAATTGAGATGTTTGTGAGGCAGCCAGTTCTTTATACCTGTCCGGGACAGGCACCGGCTTTCATATTCCTCTCTGTGCTCTGAGAATACTGGTGGTTATGTGCTGATAAACGCAGCCAAGAGTTCAGAAGTTCATGTCTGACCCCGGTCCGACGAATCACCCGGGGAATGTCTTGAAATCTTCAGTTTCGAACCGGAAAAGGTCACCCTCCAGAATCGCTTCTCTTGCGAGCGACGCTTTGCGTTCCGAATCGACAATACCAAGTAGTGTATTTTCTGTTTTGCGATAATGATCCGTCCTATACATCACGATGTACTGGAGCCATATCCCAAGATCTTCTTTCGGTGATATGGCCTTTACCAGGGTCTCGAAGTCTGCGCCATAATCCACGTCCTTTGAAGTCGGATCGCTGAATACCTGGTAGAGAACGACAGTTCTGTCGGATTTCTGCACGCACGCAGATGCTGTTCGATGCAACATCTGATATACAACATCATCTACGTTTCCTATCCCTCTGCTTTTTGGAGCAATAAGTCCCTTCCAATGTTCAAGGACCGCTTTTCTGTTTTCCGTATTACCACTCCGCAACCACTGTTGTACGGTTTCGTATCTTGGTTCCCGCCATTTTCCTTCGATAGCCACAGAAATGGCTTTCGACCAGAACATCACATCTGTGTACGAGGCCTTGCTTAGGTCGTTCGCTGATTCCACAGGATATTCAAAATGTAGTCTACTTGGCTCCGTGAACTCTGCACCGATTTCCTCAAGAAGATCCCTTATTCTTTCAGCGTAGTCTTTCCAGTACCACAGCAGTGGAACAGTTGAGCAGGTGAGTTTACACAGATCAGAATTGGATACCTTGTTCAACATGTCAAGGAAATCCTTAACCCCGGTGTTCCCAAAGCAGATCTCCATCATTACTCCTTTTCAGGACAATGATCTAGGATTCAAGGATTGAGAGTGCCTTCTGCCGTCTAATAACTCCAGTTCTTCGATCTTTAAGGTAGCCCACGATTTCAAAACGGAAGCCTATTGACAACACCCTAGTCCGGTGCTATGTTAGTGCAAAACTCCCTATAGAGCAAACGATTTCTAGATCGAAACGGGGCAATTTGCGGAAACGACTGTCGGGCAAGGAATTCCAGTAACTTCATGCTGCCACTAATCTTCTTTGGACTTACACTGTGCCCATGGTTTATACTGATTCTGTGGTTTTCGACACAAAGTTGGCACAAGCTGCAAAAACACGTGAATTCCTAACAGGAAATAAGTGGCGCGCCCAACGCTGCATGGTGCCATTGGGAACACCTTACAAGCGGAGGGACAAAATTGATAAAGAGATCGATAGTCGGTTTAGCTACTCTCGGCGGAGCCATATGGTACCTTCAAGGCCGAAAAGAAGGAGACTATATAACTCACAAGGAAGAGGAGGGTTCAAGAGCCGTTATGGTCAAAGGAGCTGTCGAAGGGTTTCTTAAAAGACTCAAGAAATATGACATGGCCGTCACTCTAAGAGCAGCGGGCGATCTCCGGGCATTTCTGCGTAAAATCAAGGATAGGAAAACTGGAGCCAAGCTCACCAAGAGTGAGGCTGCTGAATTAAGAAGAATCATAACTTCACTTGAAAAGACTTTCAGAGCCGAAGCAAAAGGTATACATTCTTTCTTCACGACTGATAAGATGATTTCTATGCAAAAGCTGACCGCCAAGCACGAAGCACTCTTTCCCAAAGGAGTCTTCAGCGAGCTATCAGAAATAGCCAAATATGATGTAGGAGAAGCTGGGCTGTGCATCGCGTTTGATCGCGCCACGGCAGCCGCTTTTCATATCTTGAGAGCCACAGAAGCTGTCGTGAGAGAGTTCTATTATCGCATAGTCAAGAGGAATAGAGTGAGCGTTCTCACTTGGGGAAACATAACAAGCGATTTATCAAAAAGGAAAAGAAAACCTTCACCAGTTATAATGAAGAATCTGGACTATATACGTGACAATTTCCGAAATCCTACTGCCCATCCAGAAGCGCGCTACAACATTGAACAAGCTCAATCCTTGTTCAATCTATGCATTGACGCAATGTCCAAGATGATCAAGGACCCTCTGTGGCTCAGAGAGTAGATCACTGTGTGTTCTTGACCCGGTCCACCCGGATCCCCCGTTGCTTGAAAGCCGCTTGGGGACGGTGCCCTTCCGTCTGAGAAACAGCAGTGACATGAAGAGGTTCGTGAGTTGTTGTAGGCTCATGAGAGGGGAGCGATCCGATGGTCTACGAGGTGCTATTCTTTGACGGCTGGGGAAGTGTGCCAGCCTACTATTTGCTTGACAGTGTTGAGGACGATACGCCAGAACATGCTCTTGTAGCGAACTTCCAACAAATCGTCCAGCAAGTCAGACGCCGATTCGCCCTGCACGAGACCGAGGTGCCCAACCGGCGAATTCAAGACACTGTCTACATAGTGCGAGAGAATGGCTTAGCTTCGGCCCGAGACATAGGAGGACTGTCAGCCGACCGCCAGAAGCGAAGAAGAAAACAACTGTTCGAGGTATTAGAAATTTAAGACAATAGAGCAGTCTGCATACCGCCGGGGAACAGGTAACGGTCGGGCATCTCAGGCGCAGTATCCGGAAAAGGAGTGATTCATGAATGCCGAACAACAGATGGTTGCCCTTCACAGGTACTTCATTTGGGCTGATCGGATGAGAGCTCATTTTGACGAGCAGATCAGAGAAACTGGGTCTATCCCATTCGCAGTACAAGATGACACCCAGCCAAATCCTTACATGTCTTACTGGTATGGTGGCACGTATGTGGTTATTGAGGGATGGAAAAAGCTGGGTTTGTCGGATCCCATAATAGAGACGCTTCTTGAATCGCCGAATATCGAAATGCTTAAGCGGTACCGGAATGGCGTGTTTCATTTTCAGAAAGACTACTTTGATGACCGGTTCGTTGGGTTTATACGGGACGGCCAGAAGTCTGTTGAATGGGTACGGAAACTAAGACAGGAACTCAGTCGATTCTTCCTAGACTGGTTTCGTCAGAAAGATGAAACCAAGTAGTGAACACAAAGGAAATCCAAAAGTAGCGGGTTCGACGAGAAGGGTCACGAGCAGTCGCTTCGTAGGTAGCCGGAGTTGATGTGACTTCAGGAGCGTGTGCGATATTCAACCTGCTGGTCTTCGTCAATGATAAACGCATCTGATATCCACAAGGAATCGGATGTCCTTCGAAAGGTAACCGATTTCTACCTTGCCTCGACTGAGTTCAACGGCATACCTATCCGTTCTCTCATGGATAATCTCAAAGTAAAAGAGACTGAAATGAAAGGGATGATGCGCTTTCTGATAACAAGCAAGAAAATCTCACTGAACTTCGGGGATATCCATCCTAATCCCCACATCAAGGCCCTGCCTGAGCAAAAAGAGGATGTGCAAATCGAGAAACTGCTGAAATCCGATCTGCGAAATGTCTGTGCGTACCCCTCGCCTTCGCACCTCGACGGCGCTGTTGATCCGTCGAAATATGAAGGCAGACCTTTTACATTGAGGCTTGCCTTGGGCGAACCACAAATGTCCCACTTCTCATTCGATTTGAGTGTATTGGAGTTCTATCGGAATGACCCCAGGTACTACTACACTAGCAATGACATCGGCGGAACAATATGCGTGAATGACGATTATGCCCAGTCACATGATATGGCTGCCTCGGACAAGGTTCTGTTGCAGACCTTTGGTTTTTCCTATGATTCCCGTTTTGACCGAGCAGTTGCAGTTTTTCTATGGTACCTATCACGTTTGAGCCCTGAGCACCAGCAAATCTGGAATGCAAAAATCCTGAAGGGTGATTACAAACTGCACCCGGACTATTTCAGGACCTCCGTAATGGGACAATTCCCAGAGGGAGTGTCGATTTTTGATGCATTCATGGAGGAAATGCATCAGACAAATGAAATGTGCCGATTGATGGGCCGACCGACCTTGTTCAGAGAGGAATTCGTAGAGCGGGAGAAACCTAAGGAATTTGGCTTTTTGATAAGGCCCACCTTGAAGCACTTCAGTGATTTTGTGCTCTTGCTAGACAAGATGATCTCGGAAAACATCAACAGAGAATTCTTCCTAAGTGATGTCCCGTTTGAATACGACGAGGTCAGAGATGATGGGAAAGTCGTCGTCCGCCAGAAGGGCTCAGTTCAGATACTGGATGAATGGCTGGGTAAGCACTTTCGAACGAAGGATAGAGAACCGATTGAAGAAATGATTGCCGCCTTTAAGGAGATAAGGAGATTGCGCCAAAGACCGGCACATGCTATCGATGAGGATGTTTTCGACCAGGAGTACTTCAGAAAGCAGCGAAAACTAATCATTAAAGCGTATAAGGGAGTTAGGCTCCTGCGATTGATACTTACGAACCACCCAAGCGTAAGGGGCCATAAGGTACCCGAGTGGCTTCAGTCAAAGAGAATATGGGATCACTAGATGAGCGTTGACCACGCCGGTCGGCCTTCTCAGATCCATGGCTCACAGGTTCATCTCCGTGAGTGACACCTAGATGTCGAAATGCATATACTGCGTTGAGGAAAAGGACCCATCAGCGTTTGACAGGGACCATGTGATACCCGAATCCTTCGGCAAGTTTGAAAACAACCTTACTCTTCACCAACAGCAAGTATGCCGGGACTGCAACCAGTATTTCAGCAAGAAACTTGAGCTCTTTCTTGGTCGAGACACTGTTGAGGGAACATTCAGATATGTCTCAGGACCCAAAGACCCGAAGGATTTCACGACCGTTAAGGAAAGTAGGCTCCTTTACAAGCTGGCAGAAGAAGGGCCTTGGAAAGGTGCTATGCTCCGGCGTGTTACACACGACAAGATAGACGCTGTGAATCAAGTTGCGTTCCAGCAGAGGAACACAGGGAACTGGGTATTCTTCCCTATCGAAGATGTTCCCTCAGGGCATGAGCTTAAGAAACAAGGATTCATCTTGAAGGGAGATAAGTCCTTCAAGATGGTTGTGCATCCTGATTTCGGGGAGAAAAAACTAAAGCAACTGCTCACAGAAAAGGGCCTGGACATCGAACCCGATGGAGAGGTCATGGACTTCAAGTCCGGGCAAGAAAAGGTGATGGTCGAAATCCAGCAGACCGTCGATAAGGTCATTCTCAGAGGAATTGGGAAAATAGCATTTAACTACCTAACATATGCCCAAGGAGCAGATTTCGTTCTGGATAAGAGGTTCGACGGCTTTAGGGAGTTCATACGCTATGGAACGACCAGCGACACCCCACACGTGTGGATTGAAGGAAGGCCGATATGGCTTGATAGAAAACGCTTACCGACCAAACACGTGCAAGAACACTGGGTCCTGATCGACTGGGACGAAACTACGATATTCTCTTTACTTTCGCTATTCAACCTGACCATGTACAAAGTCCAGTTCTGCAGGAGATTCCTTGTGTTACCGGGCGACATCCGAACCGGAAATCGCTTCAACGTAAAGACCAAGAAAATATCCAAACTGTACCACCCACCTCTTGGTCTGTTCACAGCATAGGATCCCCCCGGTGATCGCTCTGTCTCGCCAAGAGACCGCATGGAATGCGGGTGAGGAAAGGTGTGACCGAAAGGTGCCCGGTCATTTCCCGGCCTTGAGACAAGGAGGCCGGAAGTTGGTGCCAAATTGTGTCATTGACATCGGGGGAGATTGGGGTCAGATTTAGGGTAGTGACGTAGATTCTGAGCAATCTAGGCCATTTTCCACGGGAGAGAGCCCCACGGTAGCTGGAAGTATAGCGAGACCCCATGGTAGACGGAAGAAAAAGGGCAGGCCTCGGAAGCCCCCCGGGCATGTCCCTCCGAGCAAGCAACATAGAAGGAAGCGGTGCGGAGCGCACGCGAGGACTACCGGGAAGCCTTGTCAGAGGTGGGCGATGGCCAACGGCAGGTGCATGATGCACGGTGGGAAGACCCCAAAAGGGCATGACCACCCGGCCTTCAAGACCGGCGAGCGTTCAAAGTATCTTCTTCCAAGTCTGCGACAGCTCGTCAGAGAACGACCTTTGGTCGCCGAAGATTTGGCTAACCTTGACGTCTATGACCTTGGAGATGAAGTCAGGATGACATTCGCCATGCTGTGTCTCTATTTGAAGAACAGACCAGAACCTGATGAAGTCACGGCTGACTGGATTCTGACAGCAGTCAGGTTGATTGATAGAGTAGCCAGGCAGAAGGAGCGCTACGTAAGGATGCAGAAATACCACAGGACAATCACGCTTGAAGAGTTTCAGGATGCAATGAGGAAAACGACGATACTTGTTTGTACGGCTTTCGGGCAGACCGTGAAAGACAAGAAGCTGATGGACGAGTTCATGGAGAGGCTTGAGAAGATACCAGAGCAATTGGAGAGTTGGCAGGGGTGATACGACGTATCTGGTCATGAGAGGCGCCGTGGAGGACAGCGCTGATTCGTCTTCAGCGATCGTCTCTTGACTGCGATTTCTCCTCGGCTTTGGAGTTCCCGAATAGCGTACGCATAAGGCGCATGAGCTTGGACCACCTGAGTCTTCTTGCCGGGCATTCCCAGTGTTTCAACCAGTGGTCAATCTGAGTCTCCTTGAGGACGGCAGCTTGGATCAGCATGAGAGCCTCGGGAACAGATTCAACGCCGGTCAAAGCTAGGAGAGTTTTGGCCGGCTCCTGTTCAGGGCTGGTATCGAGAAGGCACGTACCCTCATCGAAGAACCGGCAATTCCCGCAGTGCTCCACATACCTCTTCCGCTCCTGGCGGGGCCAGAAGGTTCCCCAGTGGTGGCATTCCTTATCACATCCCATATCAACCGCATTATACACTAGGTTTCTGAAATGTTCCCGCAGGAGGCCACCGGGAGGATTTGAAAAACTTGGTGTATAATAAGACTGAGAAAGCACAGACCTGGGGCTGCCTCTGTGTGGAGGGAGCGCATGTCGGCTTTTCCGGGCAGGCTATCAGCTGGGGTTGGGTTACGTGCACATGTTGGTGAGTACATGGCGATGATAGAAAAACGGACGTCACGGACGGCGTAATGAGATGGCCAGAGACAGGCAAAGGCAAGATATCCTGGCCTGTAGCGCCAAGAGTAGAGGAGTTTGGCACTCGGCCCAGTGATTTGGATGCTCTGGTGGGTAGCTTTCTGCTCTCTCAGGATGTCAGCCAGTCCTCAAGAACGACCTATGGGAAAGGTCTCAGACGTTTCCTGAGCTGGCTTGCAACGGAAGAGATACAGATGCCAAGGAGAGAGGATATCCTGGCATACAAGGAACACCTGAAGGCCAAAGGTTTCTCTCCTCCCACTATCTCAAACTACCTGGTTGCGGTAAGGAAGTTCTTCGATTGGACTGAGGGGATACGACTCTATCCGAATGTTGCCAGAGGCATCAAGGGAACCAAGCGAGCCAAAGGGTTTAGGAAGGACCCGCTCACGGTCGCTCAGGTGAAAGAACTGCTCATAGGCATTGACCTTTCTACTTCGGACGGGAAGCGGGACTATGCCCTTCTGAACCTACTCGTCAGGACAGGCTTGCGGACAGTGGAGGCTGCCAGGGCAGACGTTGGTGACATTAGCCAGGAGAGCGGAGAAGCGGTTCTCTGGGTTCAAGGCAAGGGGAGGGATACGAAAGACGAACTCGTTCTGCTCACCGATGCAACCCTGAAACCTATCCACGAGTATATACGGCTGAGGGCCGGTATACACGACTTGGCACCGCTCTTCGTTTCTCATAGCGACAGGAATCGGAATCAGAGGCTTACTACACGTAGCATTTCGAGGATAGCTAAGAGCCGTATGAAATCGATAGGCTTGGACAGTGGTAGATTCACGGCGCACAGCCTGAGACACACGGCTATCACATTGTCCCTGCAGGGCGGAGCTTCTGTGCAGGAAGCAAGAGTTCTGGGCAGGCACGCAGACGTGAATACGACCCTCATCTATGCTCACAACATAGACCGGATAGTCCACGCCCCAGAGAGGAAGATTGATGCAGTTTTGGCTATGGAGTGCTGAATGAAGCCTTGTATGTCGGTTATTTTCGCATACCGGACATGCCTGCGAATGGTCAGTACGCACCTCAAAAGCCAAACGTGACGAGTCTTTGGCTCACAAGGCGCTCCTGCACTACCATTTGGGTATAGACTGAAGACACCGAAAGGAGCACGGCTGTCAGACCCAAATAGATTGCTCCAGAAGCTATCTTGGGTATTGGATCAAAAGCGAAGCGGCGGCTCGGAAGGGCGAGCTTTCGGGAGAGTATCGTGGAATCCCAAGAAATACCATCTCAACAGGCTCATCCAGTCTCCCCTTGTGAAGCGTTCGGCCTTCAGCGACCATTCTGGGTCGATGGGAACTATAACTTTGCCGATGAGAGCCTTCTCAACATTCTGCATGCGCCTGATCGCCATTCTCACTTTGCCAGCATATTCTTTTTCTTCATTGAGTATCTGCTTGAAATTGCCTGGCGTAGTGAGTGTCTGTCCTGCCGCAGATTCAAGTGCAATAGCAGAGGCATCACGTACCCAAGGCTTGTCTTCACCCTCAAGAGTGATTAATCCCAAATCATGTGGTTTGACCATAGGGAATTCCTTTCTCAGTTCCCGATTGGAGGCACCTTGTTTGTGTCTCGTTCTAATCTTCTTTATAGTGGCAAGAGCCAAGTGATAACCTATGATTCCATGTTTGGTCAACAGGGGAAATAGCCTGCGTTTGTAAGTCTTTGATTTCACAAGGGGCCTGTGGAAGAGGTTCAAGAACAGTTTTATGAACTTGAAGTACATATGAAGATGTTGTGTTTCCTTGCAGAAGTCGAAGAAGAAGAACTGACGCCTAGGGATCTGCTTCTGCATCTCGGCAAACTGTACGATATCCAAGAAATCCTTGTACCTCTCAGAAAAGTCCCGTTTCATTTTCCCGACTGTCTCCATAATCTCTTGGGCATCGGCCTGGAATCTGGATGCCCAGCCCTTCATGTCTACTTGCTTCCGTTTCATCTTGGAGGACAAGATCTTATCCATCTTTTCTCTGTCGAGAGACATTTTTCTTACCTTTATGTCCAAGTAGGATTCGATGACCCTTAGCTCTTTGAGCATTCTTCTGAAGTTCGCTATATCTAGGTCCCAAGAATAGAATTTTTCCGTTTTGCCCGATATATCTATGCTGAGGTCTAGCACATCAGAAAAAGTCTTGGTGTAGCCTGTCCTGTAGTCAATTTCCTCAAATCCAGCTTTCAGGAGTTTAGAAGGAGTGATACCCTTTAGCAATTCGGTGGGGATAGGCTCCGTGAAGTAGGGAAACTTACCGTTAAGCCTAAACGATCTGAAAGACTCCAAGCCGTTACTGATGTCTTCTGACACTTCTTGGCCACATCCTATATGTTTGAATGGGATTCTACACGGAATCTCACGGAAACTCAAGGACGTTTACGACGTCACAGTACACTGCATTTCCAGAAACCCCAGTTACGCTTTTGACTACCTCTCGACCACCCATTTAGTTCCGGTGACAGGTGGATGCATTCCCTCTTGAGGATTCCCTGTCGGCTGTGGAAGACGGGTGACCCGCCAAAAAGGTAGTCCTTCCCTTAGACGACTACCTTCGCAGCCACGAGCCGCTCAACGCATTTACAATTGCTAGGTTAAGACCTTTTGCGGAGAGCACCCTTTTCCTTAGTACAAGGATAGTCCCTAACTCGCACGACTACCCTGGAATAATGGCGGGGCTTGCACAAAACCTATAGACTTGCTCCGGATGGGTCTTGTTCTTCCGTACCGGCGGAGGTCGGGGTGAGACAGGGTGAACTATACAGAAGGCAGTTGTACCGTCTGTTCCTCCGTCTCCTCACACGTAGTGCCAGTGCTTTGCTGGCTGATGAGAATGTGAGAAGGAGTTTTGAAGATTCAAGAGATAACGATCTCTGAGGTGCAAATCCTGCCAGTCCGACCCAGAGACGGCTTGGTTGCTTTCGCTTGCTGTTTACTCAACAGCCAAATCTCTCTGAATAACATCGCCGTCCACGTCCGCCCCGATGGCATGGACATCAGGCTAGTCTTTCCTCAGACAATCCTTCCGAACGGCAAGAAGGTGAACACCTTCTATCCGATCACCAAAGATGCTGGGGAGAAGATCAGACATGCGATACAGGAGAAATACGAGGAGCTAGTATCTAAAATGACAGAAGGGAACAAGCATAATCGATAGTCAGCTATGCTGGCTGCCAGCATCCCCTCGTCGTTTGAGGCCAGCCGCAGGTGTGTTCGGTGCCCAAGGCGGAACGATTATCATGACCGACTACGGATCAAAGACGTGTGTTAACGCTTAGGGTGTAGGGAGTTCCCCTTGGAAAGAGGTGGATGGATGAGCTGTAAACCATTTCGAGAGGAAGTTGCACGGGCAAATGACATAGCTGAAGTGGTGAGGGATTACGGAGTAGCGCTAAAGAAGGTAGGCAACGTTCTTCAGGGGCTTTGCCCTTTCCACCCCGACAAGAATCCCAGCCTAACTGTCTATCCCGAGAAACGAAACTGGCATTGCTTTGGGTGTGGAGCTGGCGGCGACGTCTTTGGCTTTGTCAAGAAAATGGAGAAGTGCAGCTTCGAAGAAGCGCTGAGAAAGCTGGCAGCCAAAACCGGCATCACACTCCCGAACTCGTCCACAGCGCAACAGCAGGAGCACGAAGAGAAACGAACGCAAGAAGGCATTCTCCTAGCCACCGCTGAGTTCTATTCCAAGAACCTGCCCAAAGACGTCAGGGAATACTTGACGAACTGCAGGGGGTTGACTTGTTCTACCATAGATGAAAACCTGATAGGCTATGCTCCTCCCTCAGCAAGCGAGTCCGGGCTTTTGTCCTTCCTGAGGCGACAAGACTTCACGACGAGGCAGGCCGTAGAGGCGGGTGTTCTGCGAGAGGATAGTAGTGAGTACTTCTTGGGACTTGTCACATTCCCTAACCTCTGCAACGGAAAGGTCGTCTATTTGACTGGCAGAGGCTATCCTGAGAAGTCGCACAGAAAGCCCCTCAAGGACAGAATCCCAATGAACCATCTCTTCAATGAAGACGCAGTCCGACACAAGGAGGTGGTCATCGTTGAGGGTGAAATCGATACACTAATCCTTAGGCAGGCGGGCTACAACGTCTGCGGCATACTGGGAACCACATCCTTCAAGGACACCTGGGTGGGTAAATTCGAGACCGTGGAGAAAGTCTTCATCGCTCTCGACGGCGACGATGCTGGGAAGAGAGCGACCTTCAGGCTCGGCGAACTTCTTCAAGACAAGGCGAGAATCGTGCGCTTTCCGAGTCCCGCCAAATCCGATGGTGCGAAGATAAAGGATTGGAATGAGCTCTTCATGATAGCCTACCAGGGCAACATTGAGCTCTTCAAGAAAGCATTCCAAAATCTTCTTGACCAAGCCATGACAATACTAGACTTCATGATTAAAGAGATTCCTGCGGAATTGCGAGGAGAGAGGCTGTTCGATGCCCTCACACCTGTCTGTAGTTATTTGGCTCGGATCGACCCAATTCGTGCCAACCAATTCCTGCGCTACACAGTAAAACCGAGGTTCCATCTCACAAACAGAGATGAGGCGGACTACGAGAAACGTGTCAAAGAACTCTGTCGTGCGGAGGAAGAGATGAAGAAAGAGAGAGCACAATCGAAGACAGAAGCTGAACTTCCGAGACACGAGATGAGTGACGAGCAAAAGGAAGAAACCTTAACCCTTCTCAAGGACCCCCGGCTTTTGCTGAGAGTCGAAGAAGACCTATCTAAGATAGGAGTAGTGGGAGAAGAGCGGGTCAAGGTTCTGGCCTACCTCATTGCCACCTCCAGGAAGATGGGGGTTGGCAAGGGTTTGGCAGCCACATTCAAAGCCGGAAGCTCAAGTGGCAAATCCCACATCGTACGGGCGGTTGCCTCTCTGATGCCTGAAGAAGAGAAAGAGGAATTCACAAATTTGAGTGGCAAGGCGCTCTACTACTTCGGCGAAGACTACCTGAAGCACAAGCTTGTTATATGTACGGAGATTACAGGGAAGCTGGAGGCGGAATATGCGATCCGAAACCTCATATCCGAACCGGAAATCGTTTCCGCAATCCCGTTAAAGAACGAGAAGACCGGACACCAGCGTACACAGAAATTTACCGTGAAAGGCCCCATATCTTATCTGGATACTACCACCAGTACCAAACTCAATCCGCAAAACGCCACCCGGGTTTTCGAACTCTATTTGGACGAAGGAGAACAGCAAACAAAGGCAATCAAGAATCTACAGGCCGAGGAAGTTGGCCCTAACTTCTTCGACATCTGCAAAGAACGGGACCAGATTAGAAGAGCTCACAGAAATGTACAAAGGCTCCTGCGGGCAGACATAATTGTTCTCATTCCTTATGCTGGACTAATAGGCTTCCCGACCCGTGACAGGCGCACCCGAAGGGACTTCCCCAAGCTTCTGAATCTCATCTCGGTAATTGCCTTTCTTCATCAATACCAGCGAGAAATCAAAGAAAGAAATGGCAAGAGGTACATAGAGGCTACCCTGTTCGACTACCGTCTTGCGTATGATCTTGCTCAAGAAACGTTCACAGAAACTCTAGATGTGCTGGATAGGAGAGAGAGGGAAATCCTTGCCAGAATCGAAGAGGGATTAAGAGCACGCCAGAAGGAGTTCGATAGGCCAATTGATGAGATTGAGTTCACGAGGAACGACATCGGTGCGTGGACGGACAAACACAAGAATCATCTGATTCCTTTTCTCAAGGACCTTGAGCGCAAGGAATACCTTGTGGTAGTGGAGGGGGGGCTGGGAAAGAGAATACTATACAAATACAGTAGGGAATCAACCGAGAGGGACGACAAGTGCTTTGGCTTCACAGGATTGACAACACCCGAAGAGCTTGGGGAGAGATGGAAAGAGAACATTAGGACATCTCATCATGTATGAGTGGATAGGTCACGAGACTGTAACTGCTTTGGGGCGAATGAATTATGACCTGTACAAGCTGTACGGAGAGAGAACAACGGGGGGAAACACGCAGTGTATGGAGACGGAATACCTACAAGTGAGCATTCCCAGGCTTTTCACCTGTACAGGTGTATAGGCGTCAATGAACCACAAGGGATGCTCGGAACAGCCACCGGGCAAGCTACCTCTAAGGTAGAACCTGGGCTCCCCTGCTTTCAACCTATACAACCTGTACGACGGAGTCTATGAGATGTCTTTGTTAGAAGTCTATGAGAGGGAAGGGTTGGTTCCACCCAGGCCTCCTGAAACCTCAGCAGAAGTAGCTGATCCATTCTTCAGGGTCTACGAGGAAGTGACTGCTGAATTGGATGCCAAGTGCATCATCGGCACTATTCAGTTCATCAACGAACGCCAACCGGCCCTCTGCCGCAGCATAAAGAGGGTCGAGAAAACGGCTGAAGAGCTGTGGCAGTCAGGGGACACGGACGAACGGACAATTCAGCAGTTTCGGGATGTCCTCCTTGAGTGGGCTCGATTGCACCTCAAGGGAATTGACCTGTACTCGGAAGAGATAAGGAGGAGTCGATGTCAAAGAGATTCATAGATGCTAAAGAGGTCGCTCGGCTACTGGGAGTAAGGGACACGACAGTCTACAAATGGAGTCACGAAGGCAGAATACCTTCTTACAGGTTTGGCAGGTGCGTCAGGTTCATTGAGGGAGAGGTAATGGATTGGGCCGAGAATCAGAGGTCAAGGCGGACACGTGGCAGGGGCGAGAAGATTTGAAAAACCCGGTGTATAGTATTAGTGGATAAAGAGAGAAGTCCCATGAAACTCGAAGAAGGTGCAAGGGTCTACTACGACCGAGACATGGCGAATCCTCCGGGTTTCGGAGTAATCGTCAGGATCTGCGAAGATGCCGGGTGGGGCATCTCCGTTGACATCC
>SOJN01000085.1 GCA_004376575.1 candidate division TA06 bacterium
ATGGAGAAGCTGACTGACGAGCAGCGGAAGGCTGTTCGGGAGAAGGTCAAAGGAATGCGAGCCCGGGACGCGAGTCGTAAGGAGATACATGCCGCAGTTCGCGAGATGCTGGAGGGCTACGGTGTCAAACAACCTGAAGGTTCTGGAGCTATGTCTTCCGTGAGGAAGTCTGGTGGGCCTCATGTTGTAGCTCAGGCTTATCCTAATCCTTTCGATTCAGACGCAAACATTTCCTACGCGCTGAATGATCCAGGTAATGTACGGGTCTCTATCTACAACACAGCCGGACAGTTGATACGGAGTTTTGATATGGGAGTTCAGGACGCAGGCACTTACACCGTACACTGGGATGGTAATCACGAAGATGGCACACCGGCCACGAGTGGAGTGTATCTGTATCGTATCGACGCGGGTGACCAGTCTGTGACCAATCGTATGGTGTTACTCAAGTAGAAGATTTCCGGATTGACATCGAATTTGAGGGGGTCAGTTGGTTCTTAGCTGGCCCCTCTTTTTGGTTTGAGGACAAACGGAGTTTAACCTTATTATTCTTCTTGCACCCATGACGATCGAGTGGTTATATAGGGGAGAGTGCCAGGATGTATGCGCCAAAAGTCCGGCAAATATAGCCCCTTGAGGGGAATCAGGGTTCCAAGGAAACGAAGATTCGAGCCAGTATTAGCGACTGAATCAGGTGTCAAGGTCCGCTCTCAATATGAGAAGAGATGCGCGGATTATCTGTTCAGGAACAAAATCGAGTTCCAGTACGAACCAATAATGCTTCTGGGTGGTAGGCAGTTCAGGCCGGATTTCTTTTTGCCGGAGTACAATCTCTTTTTGGAGATCTGTGGCTACGGCCACATGCCATTCTATAGAGATCATACTGCGCACAAACAACCGGTCTATCGAGAGCGGGGATTGCAGTCTGTTTTCCTGGATTACGAGGGGAAGGGTTCACTGGAGACAAAAATCCGCACTGAATTGGAAAGGTTCGGAGTCAAGTTCCTGGTGGCCTGACCCCGGGTCGAGGGCACACTGAAAACCTAGCAGAAAAGAAACCCCTGCTCCTGACAAGGAACAGGGGTTCCAAAGTTATGAGGTCGTTGTGGAGATTACCTCAAAACCACCATCTTTCTTGAGGCCTCAAAACTACCTACGGACAGTCTGCAGAAGTAGACCCCTGAGGGAACCTTCTTCTCTGAGGAGTCCCTCCCATCCCAGGTCTCCTTATAGTAGCCAGGCTCAAGGGGGCCAGCTGCCAAAGACTTGACCAGCCGACCAGCAGCATTGTAGATCTTGAGGGATACATCACCCTCAGCTGCCAACTGGTATGAGATGGTTGCTGAGCCACCCCTCATTGGGTTGGGTGAGTTCTGAGAGAGAGCATGAACCCTGGGAAGGCCTGGGCGACGCCCAGCCTCCTCAACCCCGACGAGAACTACCTCAAGGGTGCAAGGGACAATTATGGGGCTGTCGATAGAATTGTTGTGGATAGCCAGCCCACCGGTATAAACACCAACGGCAAGGCCAGTGGAATTGAAGGTCACCGTAACCGCAAAGCTGTCCACGGCAGCGACAGAGTCCGTCCTCGGATTAGCATCGAGCCAAGTGGTGGGTGCAGGATAGCCAGAATCCAGCTCATAGATCACATCCGGGCTTGCGTTGGCCATGCACCAGATGTTTCCGGTGACCCCATCCCAGGCGAGACCGGATATGGCAATGCCAGTAACTACATAATTGACTGTAGCACCAGCAGCGTCGAACTCCCAGAACTGCCCCAGAGGGGTATTCCAGCTGCCACTGTACCAGGTGCCTTGGTCCCTATTGCAGGCCAACCCACGCTGGGAGATGCTATACCCTGGCTGGATAGTATCCAGGGGATTCCCATCGAAGTCGTACTGATAGACCGCGCCTGGGGAACCAACATCGATCTGCCAGAGCCATTGACCATCGAAGGCCATATCAGCAGGCCAGCTGGTGTAGATGGGGGTGAACTGGTCGAGGGGTCCTAATCCGGTCGTGGAGAATTCATAATCATCGTTGGTCGCATTGACATCGGAAACCCAGAGCTCCGATCCGTCGAACCCACAACCCCACCCCAATGTCAGCGGTATGGCCCAGGAGGAGACAACTACCTGGGCAACCGGATCTATCTCATACATCATCCCACTCGACTGATTGACCGCCCAGAGATTACCAGTGTTCGGGTCGTATGAGAGCCCGGCTCCAGCATTCGTCTCTGCCCAGGGGGCATTGAACTGGCTGAGAACATCACCGTATGCCGGGGCCGCGGTGTTTGGATGAGCTTTCGGTTCAGACTTCACATGTCGGGCGTCGGTAGCCGAGGCGTCGATACTGTTGCCTGTGATCTGAACGGGAGAAGTCTCGCCCGGAGGTCTGACCGATTTTCCAGCGTTGACCGAAAAGTTTGTAAAGATGTCTATGTCAAAATCCAACGGTCCGTTTCCGGTATTGTATATCCAGAGGGTGGTGTCCTTGATGATATCCGGAGCAAGCGTCACATAGAAGGAGGTTGGATCGACCGAGATGAGCGGATAGGTGAGATCAAAGTCGACCGTGACCGTATCGTCTAAGACGACCACTACGCTTGGAGTGGTTGCTGGGTTGTAGCCAAAGGCAGATGCAGTCACATCGTAGGTTCCGGCCAAGACATCTATGAGGTAATAGCCGGATGCGTCTGTGGTGTCAACATTACCGTCAGCAGTCACTACTGCATCCTGGATTGGACCTCCCCCAAGCTCACTCACCGTCCCATCAATCGCTCCCCACTCCACCACTGCTCCCGAGTCAACAATTGCCCTGATATCCCAGTTGATGTTAAAACCTAAGAGCCAAAGCTCGTCCCAGTTAGGGGCAAGATAGACAAAGTCTCCCTTTCCCTGCACAGCTGGTCCGGGATCGGTGCTGAGAGGAAACTCGCCGTCAGCATGGGTGACCTGTATTGAACACCAGAGGTCGCCAAGACCCGAAATTGCGACCGGGTTGCTCAGGTCCTCCCTGGCCCACCCCGGACCTACGTCTGAACACGGATCGCTGGTGAGCACAGGACCGGGAGTCGAATCGGTGCCCTGATCGTATATGATGACCGAGTCCCCGTGGGATCCTGCTTCGTGGTGATACCAGATCACGGCGACGATCTCCCACCCGGTGTAGGAACCCAGTTCCGTCGGCGTCAGCCTTATGGCACCCTGGAACGTTCCGCCACCTGTGAGGCCAATGGCGTTGTCATCAGGTGTGCCGTCATAATGGATTGTATCATCAGGTGAGGGAGCGAGGAGTGGGTTCAACACCTTTTCCCCCTCTTTCAAAAGCGGAGTCCGGGAGTAAGGGTCGAGTTGAAATAGATTTGGTCCCCTGTTCATCATGGCGGGCTCGCTCTTTCCTGTCCCCGCAGAACTTCCGGTCCACAGTCCTACAACGGCTAACAAAGTCAACACAAGAACTAACTTTTTCCCCATCTTCTTCCGTCCTTTCTTTCTTTGACAGAGTTGCGAAAGAATTCTCCCTTGCATCACGTTTCCCTTTTTAACATCACCTCCTTCCGTCAGTTGCACCCGCAATCCCTGAGCAAAGGAAACGGAAAACCTCGCCGTCAAATCACAGCAAACCATAATCTTCCACACTAACCACTATCATCCTTCAACTGCGAGGTGACACATCATAACACATCAACACTTTTTGTTCAAGATAAAATTTATGAGCAAGTTGCTCATTCTTGCTGAGGGCAGGTTAACCGTGTTCAATACGACATTGGTTTCCTCACATTTCTGTGGTATCCTTGCGTTTGCACGAAGTGTAAGAGGTTCTTGCTCGTCTTTTCATTGCCTCAAGCTCTGCTCGGCTTTGTTTTTTCTACCCACAAGGAGGTGGAGTTTGCTTAAAGGGTTTGCCATTCTTATGGTGATATTCAATTTTAGTCTTTGTTAGAGGTCGCGAGCGGAGCGAAGAGAGCTCGTTACAGAGAGTTAATCCCGAGCGAAGTCGTGCGAAGGGAACCCGAAGGATCTCCTGAATGCATGTCCTCCGTAACCATATAGGGCGAAAGGGGAGCTTGCCCTCCGTAGCTTCAGCGAAGGAGGGTCATTGTGAGCCAGAAAGGTCCGGCTTTTGCAGAGAAAAGACGAGGCCTGCCCCGTTTCTCGCGAAGCGAGATACACGGGGCATTTTTGATCCTTCGTCGGCACAGGCCGGCGGAGGAGAGCCGAAAGGGGGGAAGAATCTGCCTGCCCCGTTTCTCACGAAGCGAGATACACGGGGCTTTTCCCCGATCTCCACCACAAGAGAAACTGCCTGGCCGTCGAAGCTAACAAAAGCGTAGACGGGTCATTGCGAGCCAAAAAGGTCCGGCTTTTCGAGAGAAAAGACGAGACCTGCCCCGTTTCTCGCGAAGCGAGATACACGGGGCATTTTTGGTCCTTCGGCGGCGCAAGCCGGCGGAGGAGAGCCGAACGGCGACGAAGCAATCTGACACAAACAGATCCTTCGATTTCCATTCCCTTCGCCTGCGGCTCCCCTCGACTATCGCTCGGGAGGTCGTGGAACGCCCGCTCGTCAAACGAGCCGGGCGAGACCGTGAAACGGCTTGACATCCCAATCTGAGTGCATAGAATGTGTTCTGGACTTTGGAAAGGATTTGAAGCAAGGAACCAAGAAGGAGACACTATGTTCGAGAAACTACGCGCAATCGTGAGTAAGGTGGATGCTGATTATGCCGACGCGCGCTACGAAATCAAGAAGGAAACAGTTATTTCCTTCACTGGCCAGGATCTGACAAAGATAGCATCTAATTCTACTGACGGATACGTTGTGAGGGTCTTGATAGATGGTGGAATGTCCTCCGTTGTTTTCACAAAAGAAAACGATGTCGAAAAGGCTCTCCTTATGGCTGAGGAAAATGCGAAGTTGATCGCCAAAACCATTGATAAACCTGTCAAACTGGCTGAGTCGGAGGTGGTCAAAGACACTTTTATCCCGGAATTGAAGGAGGATCCGAGAGAAATCCCCATGGCCGAGAAGCTTGAACTTGTTCGTAGGTGTAACAACATTCCCCTCGAACACAAGAAGATAGCTATGACTCGCATCAGCTACGAGGAAGTGATCAGAGAAAAACACCTCGTCACCTCTGAAGGGAGTGAAATACGGGAAGACCTCGTAACGACAAGGTTGTCCGGGGAGATCATAAGTAAGGACGGAAATCTGATTCAAAATGTGAGGGTGAGGGCCGGAGGAAGTGATGGATTCGCTGCTGTACGAGATCAGGAGAAGCACTTTGAAGAGCGGACTGCAATTGCAGTTGACCTTCTGAAGGCGAAACCAGTTCAAGGCGGGGTATACGATTGTATCTTGAATCAAGGGCTAGCAGGTGTATTTGCGCATGAAGCCTTTGGCCATTTCTCGGAGGCAGACATAATAGAAACACTTCCAGCTATGCGAAAAAAGATGGAGATCGGGAGCAAACTGGGCAGCGATGTTCTGAGCATCGTTGACAATCCAACGATTGCGGATCAAGTTGGCTTTTACAAGTATGATGACGAAGGTGTAAAAGCTCGTCCAACACAGCTCATGAAAAATGGAAATCTAACGGGGCGGCTGCATTCAAGAAGAACTGCTGGGGAATTCGAAGAGTCCATCTCCGGACACTGTGTTGCTGAAGACTATCGTTATGCTCCCATAATAAGGATGGGGACTATTTTCATTGAGCCGGGTAAACCGAGTTTCGAAGAGCTTATAACGATGCTTGGAGATGGGCTGTACATTCTGGATGCGAAAGGTGGACAAACTGCTGGTGAGAACTTCACTTTCGGCGCGCAGTATGGTTATCTTGTAAAAGATGGAAAGGTTGGAGAAATGGTCCGTGACATAAACATTTCAGGGAATCTGTACAAAACGTTGAAAGATATCTCTGCAGTAGGAAATGACCTTGTCTTATCAAAAGTTGGCGGATGTGGGAAGTTGCAGATGAATATTCGTTCCTGTCACGGTGCGCCGCATGCGCTCGTCAAGAATCTTGTGATAGGAGGCGCATAATGGAAAAACTGCTTGAAATGGCAAAGAAGGTCTCTGACAAGGCAGAGGTCTATTCGATTGGATATACGCACAATTCTGTTTCATTCAAGAATGCGAAGCTACATGGCATAGAGAGTAAGATACAATCAGGAGCCAGTCTGAGGATAATCAAGGACAACAAACTTGGGTTTGCCTACACGAGAAATCTTGCGAATCGCCAAGAGCTTCTGCAGAATGCGATTGATTCCCTGGAAGGGGAAGTAGAAGCAAACTATGATTTTCCACTTACAGAAAAACTCGCTCGAATTGACACATTCGATCCGTCTCTTGAGAATGTATTGAGTACGCAAATGGTTGAAGAATCTGCAAGAGTCTGTGACCTTCTAAAATCCGAAACAGATGCTGAAATTTCAGTGAGTTCAACTACGTACACGGAAACGATTCGCGTCATGAACAGTTGTGGAACCGACATTTCAGGGGAAAGTACCTTTTATGTTATGTATGGAAGTCTGGTATTTCCTGGGTCCGCGTCCGGGATTTGGGGAGCATTTCTGAGCAAGGACTTCAGGCAAATGCCCGAGAATATCCTGAACGAAATGATAAAACTGTACACATCGTCTTCCAAGATCGTTGAGCCTAAAGGCGGGAAGATGAAAATAATGTTCATGCCCAACAGCATGATTGCGCTCAAATGGAGAATTTCGATTGGCACCAGTTCGAAGAGTGTCTATGAAAAGGTTTCACCGATTGCCAATAAGGTTGGAGAAAAGATATTTGATGAAAGGATAACGATACACGATGATCCGCTGAACGACAAGCATCCTGGAGCGCGGGCTTTTGATGATGAAGGTGTCGCGTGCAAACCCTTGACAATTATCGAAAATGGGGTGTTGAAGAGCTTCTACTACGATCTGGATTACGCCAGCAAATTGAAGGCCAAACCCACCGGACATGGACACAGGACTACCGCATGGGGAGGAGATCCCATCTCAATAAAACCCGTGCCTGCACTGACTCACATGATCATGGAGCCAGGAAAGAAATCCTTCTCTGATCTGGTAAAATCGATAGACAGGGGCATTATCCTGGAAGGCGCACTCGGAGCTCACAGCGGGAACATCCCTAACGGGGACTTTTCCATTGGGGTTAGCCCAGGACTATATGTCGAAAACGGCGAAATTGTGGGCCGGGTGAAGGATGCTATGGTGGCGGGCAACATTTACGAAATGTTGAAACAGGTAGTGGACATTGGTGATACTCTGTATCCTTCCTGGGGCACCGCATGGCTGCCGCCAATACTGTGCGACAATGTGAGTGTTACAACCAAGAACTAGTGCTTCGATTGACAAATACAGTGGCGCTCCATCCAAGAGGCATTGCCCGAGGTTGCTCACTCAGGACTGGTGTGGGTGTGCAAACCTGGAGTAATCAACGCACCGCCCGAACACCCGGCAAACAAGTAGAAGCGCCCTGAAATCCAAAACGGCTTGGAGTCGTCCAAAAGTGAACAGCAGAAATGTGTTGATCATAGGGGCAGGACCTGCCGGAGTAACGACGGCCATTCAATTAAGACGCTACGATATTGGGGTTGTGCTTGTGGAAAAAGAGGAGATTGGTGGACTCCTCAGGAATGCCAATCTGGTTGAGAATTATCCGGGGTTTCCCGATGGGATAAGTGGAATGGAACTTGTAGGCCTCTTCAAGAGGCAACTGGAGAGTGCTGGAGTGAGCGTGAGCTTTGAAGAGGTGCTGGAGTTGGAATATGAGGATAGTGAGTTTCACGCAAAGACCAACGAGAGAGTGGTAATGTCTGACATCGTGGTAATTGCTTCTGGGACAAAGCCAAAGCCCATTTCTGACCTGAAGATTTCAAAGGCTGTCGAAGAACGGATGTTCCACGTGATACATCCAATTCGTGGCCTCAGTGGGAAAGAGATCGCCATCATTGGAGCTGGCGACGCCGCGTTCGACTATGCGCTAGGGATGTCTCAGAGGAATGAAGTCACGATTCTCAATAGGAGCAGTCGAGCAAAGTGCATCCCAGTGCTCTGGGATAGATGCATGGAGTCCAGGAATGTCACATACCTGGATAGGACATGTGTTCAAGAAATACGTAGCGACGGAAACAAAGCGGTGCTAACTTGTGCACACAATGACGAACAGAAGAAGAGGGAAATACGTGCTGATTATGTGGTAATCGCGATTGGGAGGGAGCCTTGCCTTGATTTCTTGGGAAGTGGGCTGAAGAGAAAGGTTGAAACCCTGACAGACTCAAGTGCGATTCATATTGTGGGGGATGTGAGGAATGGTATTTACAGGCAAGTTGCGATTTGTGTTGGGGATGGTCTAAGGGCGGCGATGGAGATACATTCGAGTGTCGCGGGAGAAGGGGAATGAAGATACTGGCTAAAACAGGCAGTGAAGAGATAGCGACGGTATTTATCGCAGAGACGGACAGTGGAAGACAAATAGAATTTGTTGAGTCGGTTCAGCCTCCCATTCCGCGTGAAAAGAAATGGGTCTTGATTGTGTCTACGTTGTATGGATGCCCGGTGGGCTGCCGGTTCTGTGACGCGGGGAGCCATTATCAGGGAAGACTCTCCCGAGATGACATCGTCGGCCAGATAGATTACCTGATAAGAAGACGTTTTCCTGACGGGATCGTACCGGTCGATAAGTTCAAGATCCAATTTGCAAGAATGGGCGAGCCAGCCTTCAATCAAAACGTACTCGATGTGCTTGCAGAGCTTCCCAAACTGTACGATGCTCCCGGGCTTTTACCGGCCTTTTCCACGATCGCGCCTCATGGGACTGAAGGCTTTTTTGATAGGCTGTTGGAAATCAAGAAGAAGGTCTTTTGTGGAAATTTTCAACTACAGTTCTCAATACACACTACCGAAATGCGGCTGAGAGATTGGCTTATTCCCGTGAGGAAATGGGACTTTGCACAGATCGCAGAATATGGAGAGGCATATTTCCAGAAAGGTGAAAGAAAGATAACTCTCAACTTCGCTCTGGCAGATGGTATGCCGGTCGACGCGGATGTTCTTCTGCGGCATTTCAGGCCCGATATGTTTTTGATCAAGATAACTCCCGTGAATCCCACTTACCAGGCGACAAGACAGAATATCTCTTCGCACATAGTGCCAGAAAAAGAGAACTATGAGACGATCGATGTACTCAGAAATGTGGGATATGATGTCATCTTAAGCATAGGAGAACTGGAAGAGAATCATATCGGCAGCAACTGCGGACAGTATGTGATGAGCCACTTGAAAGAGAACGGATCCGTAAAGGACGGGTATACCTATCCTCTTCACAAGGCTTGAAAAAGAAGTCCTCAACAGGGAAGGGCGAAGAACGAAGTGCTGAGCGTGGTCGAAGGACGAAGAACGGAAACCATAGCCAAGTCGTCGAATACCGCATGTCATTCTGGAGTCGAAAAGGTCCGGCTTTTCGAGAGAAAAGACGAGACATTTTGGATCCTTCGTCGGCACAGGCCGACGGAGGAGAAGCGAAGACCGTCGAAGCTAATGAAAGCGAAGACGGGTCATTGCGAGGAGCGTTAGCGACGAAGCAATCTGACACAAGCAGATCCTTCGGCTCTGTCCTTCGCTTGCGCTCGGAACTTCGCTCAGGACGAAATATGCCTGATCCCGCCAACGGCGGGCTGGCCCTATTTCGTTTCGTAATCTCGAAGGCGTAGGGAAGGGCAAGGGCGAAGCCCGTCGCGAAGTCCCACGAAGCCACGGAGGGCGAAGTGGGGAAGCTAACAAAAGCGAAGACGGGGAATTTCGCAATTTCGGGTGTAGTGGTTTCGTTTTCGGTAGTTTTGGAGAGGAGTCAGCATGTCTGATGAAATCGATCTGAAGCGACTGGCAAAGATGTCTTCCCATGACCGGGCATTCTTGAGCATCTATCTGTCGGGTCCGGACTCAATGAGGAGAATCAAGAAAAGAATCGACAACATAAAGAAGATGTTGAAAGAGAACAGAGACGAATCTGAACATCTTGAGGAGAATCTCAAACTGATTGAAGATTATTTTGACAAACACCCATACAAGTCGGGAAGTCTGTGCGTGTTCTGCTGCTGGCTCTTGGACTATCTTGAGGCCTATCCGTTGAACGTTCCGGTTGAAGACATGGTTTGGGTTGATTCCTCACCCTACATCCGGCCTCTCGCTGAGCTAAAGGACGAATATGAGAGTTTTGCCGTTGTCGTAGCAGATAACGAATTTGCCCGGATATTCCTGGTCTCATCAGGAAAAACTGACTCAGAGGAAAAGATAAAAGGGAACATAAAGAATCATGTGAAGGTAGGGGGATGGTCTCAGCAAAGATATGAGAGGAGAAGGGACAAGGAGCTGCACAAGTACGCAAAGGAGATCGTTGACAATCTGAAGGAGCTGGACAAAAAAGAGGAGTTCAGGCGAATAATCCTGGTCGGAGGTAAAGAGGCAATCAGAGAAATACACAAGGCCCTGCCGGATCGACTGGCTCAGAATGTAGTGGGAGAAAAGGCGTTGGACCTGGGAAAGGGCGGAAATTACCTGGGCAGGGAGATATATGATCTGTTCTTTGTGGAGGAAAGGAAGTCCGAAAGAGACCTGTGGGAAGAGATCAAAACCCGCTATCTCCGGGGAGAGCCTGCTGTTGTCGGAGTACAGGATGTGCTGTTTGCAGGAAGAATGGGAAGAGTTGAGAAAGCTATTGTGAATCGCACTGCCAGGTTCAGCGGCATCAGGTGCAGAGATTGTGAGGGGTTATTCTCTGGTGAACTGGAAAAGTGTCCCGATTGCGGCTCAGAATCTGTTTTTGCTGTGGATTTGCTCAATGAGATGGTTGAATTGCTGTCCAAGACCGGTGCGGGAATAGATTTCGCGGACGAGATTGGAGAATTGGCTGAAGTGGGAGGGATCGCAGCTCTACTGCGATACTGAGTTTACTCTTTATGATCGGGGGGAAGGGAAATAGGATGAACATAAAGGGCAGCATCATGGATTGCATCGGTAAGACGCCCCTGGTGTACCTGAAAAGACTGGGGAGCGGTGTCAACGCCACTATCGCGGCAAAATTGGAGATGTTCAATCCTTACAGCATCAAGGACAGGCCGGTCTATTACATGATAAAAGAGGCCGAGAAGAGAGGCCAGATAAAAGAGGGAACCACTATCATAGAAGCCTCGAGTGGAAACACAGCCATAGCCCTCGCGTACATCTGTGGTATGAAGGGCTACCGTCTGATCATCTGTATGTCGGAGATACAGAGCCTTGAACGAAAGAAAATCATCAAAGCCCTCGGGGCTGAACTCGAGCTTACACCAAAAGAGAAAGGAACCCTCGGCTCGCGCGAGAGAGCCAAGGAACTCCATGAAGAAATCCCGGATTCCTATTATATTTGTCAGCATTCCAACCCTGACAACACAAAGGCCCACGTCGAAACGACAGCCGAAGAACTCTGGTCCGACACTGACGGAAAAATAGATGTTCTTGTGGCGGGTCTGGGGACAACCGGCACTGCTATGGGTGTGGCCGAAGTGATTAAGTCCAGGAAACCCGGCTTCAAAGTCATAGGAATTGAGCCGGAACAGGCTCCAGTTCTATCAAAAGGAATCTTCAATCCCCACAGGATGATGGGCACGGCCCCCGGGTGGGTTCCGGACCTTTATGATAGTTCGCTGGTTGACGAGATAGTCACCGTATCAGAAGAGGATGCGTTTGGTACCTGCAGGCGGCTTGCCCTGGAAGAAGGGATATTTGCTGGCATAACGTCAGGAGCGACAGCCCATGTCTCACTTGATCTTGCTCGCAGGAAAGAGTTCGAAGGAAAATTGATCGTATGCATCTTCGCAGATACGGGTGAGAGATACCTGAGTGTTGAAGGACTTTACTGACACGAAATGTCGAAGGGGCCGGGAAGTGCAAGGGCGAAGCCCGTCGAAGCTAACAAAAGCGAAGACGGGGAATTTCACAAGTGGTCGGTTCCGATTTTCGATCTTCTATTTTCGATTTTCGATAAATGGAAGGAGGGTCTCCCTGCCCAGGTAGATGGGCGCGGAGACCGCGCCCCTACAACTTTTCGTATTCGGGGAGGGGGGCAGGGAATTTGTCGTCCATAGTCTGGAGTTGGCAGTCTGAAGTTCTCGGTTTATACTGTGCAGAAAAAGGTTGCTGAAAGCGGGTATTTGTTTATTATCTCAACGGCAAACAGAGAAGGCCATACTCACCAGAGGACAGGAGGAGATATGTTCAGGAAAGTCATCTTTCTCTTTTCTATCATTCTGTTCTTCCTCACAGCCTGGGCGTCGGCCGGAAATGAATTCCTGCCTGGAATCGAAGACAAAATAGTCGTCGAGGATTGGCTTTATGTTGGTCCTTTTTCTGTGGGAGCGCGGGAAGGTGTTGTGGGCATCATCAAGGATGCGAAAAACTTCCGTCCCCATGAAGGGCTGGAACACCCTAGCATCCTGGCCCAGGGCGGCAAGGTCCAGTGGAGGAAGACAAGTGTTGACTCACTTGGCTGGATCAATCTCGAATACGAGGATGTCCTTTGGGATTCTCTAATGGACATATGGGGGATAGCGGGTCTGGTTGACGTTGGATACGCCTACGCTCAGTTCGAAAACAAGGGTAGGAAGAGAGCACTCGTCATGGCCAAGAAGGCTGGGTCCTTTTATCTGAACGGCAGGCGGTACACTGGGAATCCCTATGGGGACAACTACATGATGACTCCTGTAATCCTTGAGCATGGAATAAACAGGGTTCTGGTTCCCACTGGTGGGTATGCAGACCACCGGTTCACATTCAAGGTGGTTCCGCCTCCTGTGCCTGTCGTTATTGTAAAGAAAGATGCAACCGTGCCGGACATCATCGATGGAGAAACGCTGAGTGGTTGGGCGGGCATAACCCTGATGAATACTACGAGCAAGAGACTGGATGACATAACCGTTACCCTTGGTGATGGAGATGTGTTCAGGGAGGATTCAGTATCTGTTTCTCATCTAATTCCCCTCAACTATAAGAAGATTCCCATACGGCTGGAACAGATTAAGCCCATCGCCGCACCTGACACGGTATGGGTTCCTGTCAAAGTGTCTTCGCCATCTTTTTTCTCTTCAGAGAGCCTTGCAATCATGGTGAGAGGGAAGAGTGAGTCTTTTGTAAAGACATTCATCTCCAGAATTGACAGTTCCTGCCAGTATTATGCTGTGTTACCTCCAAAGGACTACGACGCGAAAAGAGATTATGCTCTCATTCTGACCCTTCACGGCGCGGGTGTAAGAGCGCGCGGCAACGTGAACTCATACCAACCAAAGGATTGGGCGTTCGTGGTTGCTCCAACAAACAGGAGGAGGTTTGGTTTTGACTGGCAGGATTGGGGAAGGCTGGACGCGCTTGAGGTTCTGGAATTGGTCAAGAAATCTTTTCCCATCGACACAAACCGCGTGTATCTGGTAGGGCATTCCATGGGTGGCCATGGCGCCTGGCACGTTGGCCTGGCGCACTCGGACCTGTTTGCGGCGATTGCCCCTGGCGCTGGGTGGACCTGTTTTCAGCTCTACGTGCCCTGGTTTCTTCAGAAATCCTACATATTTGCCGAGCCCATGCAAGTAGGCATAAGAGACATGAGCCTGAGGGAAGATATTGCGCCGAATTTTGTGGAGAATGCGCTTAACCTTCCGGTATTCATTCTTCACGGGGGTATAGATGACAACGTTCCCACGGTACACGGAAGAATGTTTGCCAAACTGCTGGATCAACTCGACTACGACTACGTGTACAAGGAGGTTCCCGGGAAAAAACATTGGTGGAAAACAGATGATCTTCAGTGCGTGGATGATCCCGACCTGATGGCCTTTCTCAGGAGGAAAACACGAAACCCATTTCCTCGCCATATTGTTTTCAAGACTACAAATCTAGGCCAGAGCAACAAGAGTAATTGGATTCAAATAGATGAACAGGAGAGACCATTTTTCGAGTCACGGGTTGAGGCAGAGGTAAAGGGGCGCACAATAGAGGTCCTCACCAACAACATCGGTCAATTCTCACTGCATTTGAACAAAGCTATTGTCCCGCGCGGCAGGCTTTCCTTTGTTGTTGATGGTCATAAGATCCTCCATCAGTTCAAAAGGGATGAGACAGTCTCTTTCTACAAGAGAGGGGACAGTTTCGTCAAAGGGCATAGGAAACGGAGGGGCGTCAGCAAGCGGCCGGACCTGTACGGACCGATCAAACAGGCTTACTTCTCACCTTTCGCTCTTGTATACGGTACAAAAGGGGACTCGGCAACGACAGAACTTCTCTACAGACAGGCTTCTTATGAGGCGATGCGGTGGTGGCAGAGGGGGAACGGATACGTGAGCGTCCTTCCCGATAGTGAGTTGACTAAGGCTGTGGTCAACGCGAAGAATTTGATACTGTTTGGTGGGGCAGATGAGAACCAAATCGTGTCAAAGATAGACTCAAGGCTTCCGATCCGACCAGGCAAAGAATCGTTCCAGGTGGGGAAAAGAAAAGTGCGTGGTGTCGGGCTTGCAGCAGAGTTCATATATCCCAACCCGCTGAATCCTGAGAAGTTCGTTTTTGTCCACGAGGGGAATGATTCAACGGGCCTGGCGATTTCTAATTTCTTTGGCACTATATATTCAGGTGCTGGTCTCCCTGACTTCATAATATTCGATCGAAAGGTGAAGCAACGCGGCTGGGGTGGAGTTTTGTGCGCTGGTTTCTTCAATACAGC
>SOJN01000086.1 GCA_004376575.1 candidate division TA06 bacterium
TGAAGGTATCCCTCGTAGAAATGCGTAATTTCCTTCATTATGGGGTAGGCAGTCTCTCTAAGAAATTGCTTATCCTGGGTGTAGAGATATCGCCACCAATATAGCTCCGCATACCAGGCAGAGACATGTTGCATATATCTGCATTTGGAGTATCCTAGCTCCTTGTAGTGACCACCATTAAACCAAAGGACCCCCGGCAGCTTTACTCCGTCGATCCCATATAGCTTCTTGGTCTCTTCTTTTAAATAGGGAAGGTCTCTTTCTACAATCCTATAAAAAGGATCTCCTAGTTCTGTGTGGTTACTGGTATAGGTGAGCCAATAAATCTCCTGAAGATTAATATCAGTGAGAAGCACTCCATGCCAGCCTTGATGCTCTCCCAAATAACCAGGAACATAGAGCTGAGGGAGAAAAGAGGAATTCCTGGCGCTTGAGGCAAGGGCGTATAAGGAAATATACCAAAGATTCTCGATGAATTTATCACTCAAGGAAATAAATGACTTTGACCAAAAGCGACCCCACCATTCCTGGTGCTCCTGAAGTAAGGCACCGTATCCTTTATTTTGTGCCTTATCCAGAAGCTCGCTGCACTTCTTGAGGGGATCCTTGGCTTCATGCGAAGTTGAGACGGCTACATACAGCGTAAACTCAACACTCTCTTCTTTCTGGAGTGTGACAACAACGGCATTTCGAAATTCCTCTACAGTGTATTCCGCTCCCACAATACTCATCGCTGCAGCATAACGAAAACCATCAGGGAATTCATAATCAATCCAGATTTTCTCACCATCAGTACCTAGAATCGGCTCGCCAATGTCTTCATCGGTATCCCTTTTGAAGTCGATTCTAACCTGACCATTTTTCTTTGTATTAAACTGAGAGTGGATAACAAGCACATTCAAGAGGGCACTGACAAAGGAGACTGTTCTTCCTTTGTCTTCACCGGACTTGAAAATTGTAGTCACACAAGCATTATAGAGAGATAGACGCTGTTCAAAACTGGTAAGATTAGAGGATAAGTGGCAATCATAGAACCTCATCTTTAATCTTGCACAATGCTTGAAAGTGGGAGGGCAGTTAGCATAACCATATTCTGTATTGGGGCCCCAATGGGCGCGTCTCTGCTCTGGATCGACAAGTCTCTCATCGAAACCTCTTTCGATTTTCTCCAAGACCTCCTGGTGTGTGCTTAAAGGATAATTAAAGCCTTCATACCGAAAATCAGCAACGTCTATCTTTGTAATGCCCCACTCAAGGTCATCTTCTCCAAAAACCACTCCGTGTAGGTCTCCATTGCCTATTACCAATCCGTTCTGCCACTTTGAAGACAGAGTCTGATATAGTATCTCGTGTTGTTCAAGATAAGAGGAGATGTCTACTCTACTTTCGATATTGCTACTTTCATGACAATTCTTTCTAATGCGCTTTTCCATACAATTCCTCCTTAAATAAGTTCTACGTCTGCAATAAACCAGTCATAACAACCAGATTCTCTTTGCTACAATTGACGACTTTGACTCTAGTTCTTGCGGCTTCCGCAGAAACAAACAGTTCATCATAGCTAATATCCTCATACCTGACACGTAGTGGGAGATTCTATCATCAGTCCACTCCTTTCCCTTCTTTATCTCCCATCTTCTTTCTCCCCCTATTAATCGTTAATTAGATATTGTTCATTCTTTACGGAACACATTTTCTTTTCTCAAGCATGACCCTTAGGACTGCGTATATTCGTCACTATTTACCGCTTTTTCAACGAATCAAAAAGTTGTTTGACTATTCAAAAGTACCTCAATTTGCTTGCCCAATTGCGGAAGCTAGGCTAGCTATGGCGGGACAATAGCCAAGAGTATGTCACAGATTCATATTCTCAATCTCTTCTTTTGTAATCAAGGTCAAAGGACGTAGTGTAAAGCCACCATCAAAAGTCACATTTGTTCCTGTTGCAAAGGATGCTTTATCGGAAACCAAGAATGCATATATTGCTCCCAGGTCTCTTGGTCGTCCCAGACGAGCAAGAGGAATGTTACTCATGAAGCTCTTTCCCATCTTGGAATCACTTACCACTCTCGGTAGGATTCCCCCTGCCCAATTGGGCGAGTCTATCAGCCCGGGTGAAACTGTGTTAACTCTTATCCCGTAGGGAGCAAGTTCTATGGCAACTGTTTCGGCAAATACCTGCACGCCTGTCTTACTAACCCTATAGGCTGCCTCTTTGTAGGCCGGATTATATTGAATAGTTGACGAAGTAAACAGTATTACTCCCTTTCTTCTTTCGATCATGTATTTGGCGACTTCCCGAGTGAAAAGCATTGCACCAGTCAGATTTGTGCCTATTATCCGATTCCAGCACGCCAGGGTAATCTTGGTTACAGACTCCCATTCGATGATTCCTGCATTACTTATAAACACATCAATTTTTCCCAGTTGGCTGATTGTCTTGTGAACCACACCGATTACCTGTTCTTCCTTTGATACATCAGCCTCGATAGCAAGGACTTTCCGACCCAGTTTTCTTATTTCCTCCTGGGTTGACCCTTTTCCTTTTTCAACCTTGATGTCACAATAGGCAATATCGACTCCTTCCTCAGCCAGGGAAAGAGCCACGGCCTGACCAATACCTCTTTCAGCGCCGGTTATCAAAGCAGTCTTATTTTCTAATCCAAAAT